>NVSS01000007.1 GCA_002732805.1 Coxiella sp. (in: g-proteobacteria) | reverse complement strand
ATCATGATAATGTAAAATTTATTTTCTGGAAAAACACGCGTGTAAACATCACTACAACCTGATCCCGGGCCACCGTGTACAACGACGACGGGGATCCCGTTAGGATTACCATAACAGCCAACACGAACACTATGCCGCTGCCCCGCCACAGGACCTTTTGCTAAGGGCTCGCCCACCTCAATAAAACGTTCTTCTATAAGTGGATTGGCATTTTCTGGAAATAATATATGCATTACACATACCTCATGGCGGCATCAAAGTAATAGATTATACGGGAGCTGTTGGCGGTTAGGTAGCCCAACAGTGAATGCTAACCCTTAATAATAGCGCACCTTACCTGGCTTGGGCTTCTTAAGCGGGAAATATTTTCTTGCAGGATCTTTGTCTTTTCCAATAAGCTTAAGAAGGTCCATATGTTCCTTATAACCTATCGTCACACTCGATGCCGCCACATACCAATTCTGTCTATAAAAAACGTCTTGATCCTTGTACCTAGACCATATCGTTGAACCTGGGTATTTATAAACGCCCGCTTTCCTCGGCACCAGCTGAGCTAGAAAAAATTGGCTTTCTTTTTCGGTATTATGCGCGACATGATACTTTTTGAGCATGACGACAGCACCCTTAAATAATTTCACCTTCTGATCCAACAATTCTTGTTGTTTTTCCTGGTCACTCGTCGTTTTTTTCAACGTAACAGCGACATCCAGTAGTAACTGGACAATAGGATTCACAAAGTTTCGTTGTTTTGATACCGTCATAAAAACTTCAAGCTTATCCACTTTTTGCGGATTATTCTCATCCTGTAATGAATAAACGATCGATACCGGTGCATTTGATTTTTGTGTTTTAAATTTATTTAAAGCAGGCGCATACAAAGTAAAATCTTTAATGAAATAAAAATGATTACCTAATTGTACCGTGCTTCGTTTCGTTGGCGGCAATGTGCCATCAAACAAACACAGCAGCCTATGACGATTTTTTTTCTTATCATAGATCACTGACTTAAGATCATCTTTATACTGGAAGCGAAATATCCCAGGGTTTTCACTCTTAGCAACGGCTGATCGATCAATAACAACAGGCGATATTCGATGCGTCAACTTATTTCCAAATGATTGCGCCCAACCCATGGGCACTATTAACATCAACGTGGCCCCTATAGTGACCCGATAGCTAAAGCGCATCCCGCTCCTCCTTGTTCAAAAACAAACCATATTCATCTATTCTATCAAGTTATTCGTTCAAAAGTAACTCAATGCACGAAAAAACAAAGAATTACGCAGCCGACCAATCACTTTACTTTAATATTTAAAGTATTGCCGTATAAATCACCACATATCTAGCCTATATAGTTGTTTCTGGGGACTCCCCAGTGTATCCTTAGGCCACTTTGAAGAATTATTGAGTTTAAACCGAGTGTTGGCGACCCATTGGTCCTCTCGCGACAAACAACCACGAACTCCGCCAGGCCCGGAAGGGAGCAACGGTAGTGGTGAATTTGGGCGCCGGGATGTGGCTGGTGGGTTGCCGCCTTTTAGAGGTAACGATGTCACATCTTGCATTAGCTCGCAAATGGCGTCCCAAAAAATTTACTGACGTTGTAGGACAACCCTTTGTAGTGCAAGCATTAACAAATGCACTGAACAAAGACCTACTGCATCACGCTTATCTTTTTACAGGCACCCGCGGTGTTGGTAAAACAACGATCGCCCGTATCTTCGCAAAATGCTTAAACTGTGAGACCGGCGTTACCGCGACCCCCTGCAACCAATGCGCTGCTTGCACCGACATTGATGCAGGGCGTTTTCCAGACCTTTTTGAAATAGATGCGGCCTCTCGCACCAAAGTAGAAGACACCCGCGAAATTCTCGACAACGTACCTTATGCCCCTACTGTTGGGCGCTACAAAATCTACTTAATAGATGAAGTGCACATGCTCTCAGGACATAGCTTCAATGCACTTCTCAAAACACTCGAAGAGCCACCCGCTCATATTAAATTTTTATTAGCGACCACCGACCCACAAAAATTACCCGCCACTGTTCTCTCGCGCTGTTTACAATTCCATCTGTCTCACGTGGCGATAGACGACATAAACACCCAACTTGAAAAAATTCTTACCGCGGAATCCGTCCCCTTTGAATCCGATGCAACAGCACTCATCAGTAAGGCGGCAAGCGGCAGCCTACGTGATGCCTTAAGCTTACTGGATCAAAGTATTGCGTTTGGTAATGGCACCATCACAACGCAACATACCCGTCAATTGCTAGGCACCATTGATCACAGCTTACTGCTCGACTTAATAAGCGCATTGGCTGAATCCAATGCCGACAAACTCATTACACTAACGGCTACACTCAATACGCAAGGCGTTAATTTTAGTCGTGCACTGGCCGAATTACTCTCTCACTTACATACCATTACCTTATTACAACTGACCACATCGCATTTAGCAGACGACCGGTTGGTCACCATTGCCAAAAAATTAGCGCCTGAGACCATACAACTGTATTACCAAATTGGCTTAATCGGCCAACGTGATCTTGCCTTTGCACCCACACCACAAAGTGGCTTTGAAATGACCTTGCTGCGTATGCTGGCATTCACACCCGCACCTAATGCCGGCACCACACAACAACCCGCGGCACCACGCAAAGCTGCTAGCCCAACAGCAGACACGAAACAACCAACGGTATCACCTTCCAATTGGCAAGACCTGTATAATAAACTGCAGCTGACGGGTGCGGCACGTATGCTCGCTGAGCAATGCAGCACACGCACACTGACCGATCAGAAAATTGAATTAGCACTTGATCCCAAGCATAAAGCACTCATGCAAGACGCTATGGTACAGCGACTCAAAAAAGCAATTACATCACATTTAGGACACGCAATCGATTTTTCAATTACCCTGAGCGGCGCGACTACTGACACACCCGCCAATGCGAAATTACGCGCCGATGAAGCGACTCAAAAAAATGCCGAAAATGCTATTTACAGCGATTCAAAAGTACAGCAAATCATTAATGCATTTGACGCCAAAATCATTAAAGAAAGTATAAAACCGATTACACAAAACTCTGGAGAAGAAGAATGAGTGAAAACAAGCTATTGGATGACATCAAATCAAGCATCATGGACATGCAGACACAAATGCAAAGTACCTACACGAACTTAGCAGATTTAAAACTCACCGGTGAGTCACATGACAAAACCGTGCGTATCGTTATGACTGCTACTTATACGTTCGAAGACCTTGAATTTGATGAACGCGCACTGGCTGGCGGCGTACGTGAATTCAAATGGCGTGTTCGTGAAGCATGGAAAGATTTGTCAGAACAGATCCAAAAAACAACGCAATCTAAAACGATGGAATTACTGCAAAGCATGCAAATTCCTGATGAAATCAAAAATATTTCATCTGATGGAAACGCTGATGGTGAAGATGGCACGGGTACAAGCGGCACATAATAGAAGGAACGCACACGAGGATGTTTAGCCCACTGACGAAGCAACTGATTGATGCACTCCAATGCCTGCCGGGCATTGGACCTAAGTCAGCGCAACGTATGGCCTTTCACCTCCTCGAAGCACGCCATAAAGCAAAAGGCACGCAACTTGCCAATAGCTTGCAAGAGGCATTAGCCCGCGTCACACACTGCCAAAGCTGCCGCATCTATACCGAGCATCCCATTTGTGATCTTTGCAAAAACATCAAACGTGATGCCTCGATACTCTGCGTTGTTGAGTCCCCGTCTGACGTCGTTGCACTTGAACAAACACAAACGTACAACGGCAAGTATTTTGTACTTCAAGGGCATTTGTCGCCGCTTGATGGGATCGGCCCCCAAGACATTGGCATTCCGATCTTATTAGAAAAGCTAAAAAATGAAGACATACACGAACTCATTCTCGCAACAAACCCCACCATGGAAGGAAAAGCGACGGCACATTACATTGCAACGCACGCAACCGCACTGAATATTCACTGCAGCCGTATTGCGCAGGGCGTCCCAATAGGTGGCGAACTCGAATACTTGGACAGTAATACATTAGCCCACGCCCTACGCCGGCGTGAGCCATTAACCACAGAATAGAAGGTAATTATTATGTTTGGCGATAAATTTAATTTTGGATCCCTCCTTAAAAATGCTAAAAAAATGCAACAAATGATGGAAGACACCCAAGGGGAATTAGCACAAATCGAAGTGACTGGCGAATCGGGTGCCGGCGCCGTTCACGTTGTTGTCACAGCACGTCACTTCGTTAAAAGCATCTCTATTGACGATGACATCCTCAAAGAAGAGAAGTCTATTCTTGAAGACCTCATCGCTGCTGCTATCAATGATGCGTCCTCTAAAGTTGATAAAATCACACAAGAGAAAATGATGGACGCCAGTAAATTATTTGGCGGCATGGGTGGCGCTGACGACGATAGCCAATAAGGTGACGGCGTCCTTAATACAATTACTACAAGAAAAAATGCACAACGATATTCCGCTCACACAGCATATGGGTGTCGTTGTCACGGACTATACCCCTGGCCATCTCACCCTAGCGGCACCACTCGACAAGAACATCAATCATCGGCATACCGCGTTTGGTGGCAGTATTGCCTCCTTGGCGACCTTAGTCGGCTGGGGGCTGGTATATCTTGAACTGTATCAACGGCAAATCGATGCACGTGTTGTCATTCAACACGGCTCAGCAGATTACCTAAGGCCTATTGATGATGCCTTTACAGCTACCTGCTGTATTGATGAAGAAGCTCATTTTGATCGATTTATAACGACACTGATACGCCGACACATTGCCCGCATCAAGCTCACATCACACGTACACTGTCATGATGTTGTGGCCGCCACGTTTAAAGGCAGCTTTGTAGCGAAAACATAAGGCACTGCGATGTAAAGCACGGCGGCTAACGCCGTCTCGGTGAGCGCCACCCATTGCTCATACCTCAAACGCAAAGCCGCAAAGGTTTTCTTGGGTTTAGATTATAAAATTTATTATTAATCTAATTTAGATAAAAACTAACAAACACATAATATTAAAACCCAAAAAATAAACTCAAGAAAACCTTTGCGGCTTTGCATCTTTGCGGCTTTGCGTTTGAGGTATGAGCAATGGGTGGCGCTCACCGAGACGGCGTTAGCCGCAGTGCTTTACACCGCAGCGCCTTAAACCCGCTACTTTTGTGAGATATGCTTACTGACGATCTCCATAACCTTATCACAGTCTTCCATGGTGATGCCTTCCAATCGTGTCGTATTATTACTATTACTGCCACTCCTAAAGCGTGACCCACTCATCATGGTGCCAATACTATCAAGATAAACAGAGGTCAAACCAAATAAACGTTCGACAAGCGATGTACGCATATTCACATCATTGACGCTACTGTATGGAATCATGCGTTTATTTAAGGACAAGAAACCAGAGGTTAAGATACAACGCTGATTGGTAATGCAATAATCATATTTCTTCGTTGCCATTCGCGCCCAAAGATAGATAAGGAAAAATAACACCACTGCCACGACGAGTAATCCCACAAAAACACCCGCGCCGTAGTGATGAAAAAATGATTTACCCTGCTCTAATGTTTGGCTGACCGATGCATTATTTCCACTATTATCTCCGCCTGAAAAAACAAAGAAAATAGCTAAGATAATAAGTATAAGAAGAACATGCCTAATACGGCTGAGTGCCCAATACCACGCAAACTTTTTATGTGGTTTGATATTCAGTAAAATTTCTTCACCTTCGTGTAATTGCGTCTCCATTCGCTTTCTCCAGTTATTTGTTAAGTGAGCTTTTTCTTTGTTGTTTTTGGAATTGGCTGGCTCGGCCAAGCACGTAAAATCACATCAATCAATGTTGCCAACGGGATAGCAAAGAAGATACCCCAAAATCCCCAGATTCCACCAAATACGACCACCGATAAAATGATCACAAGAGGATGCAGGTCCATGGATTCAGAAAATAAAATCGGCACTAAGAGGTTGGCATCCAACACCGTAATCAAGGCATACACACCACACACATAGGCGAAATGCACGGACCAGCCAAACTGAAGCAGTGCCACAATCACAATAGGAATCGTCACAATAATGGCGCCGACGTAAGGAATGATCACCGACACACCAAAGGCCACGCCCAGTAACACGGCATAGTTCAATCCGAGTAACGAAAACGCGATCGATGCAATAATAGAGACAATGAAAATTTCCAATACACGGCCTTTTACATACGCACCGATTTTCTTATTCAAATCCTGCCATACCTTGATACTCAAACCTCGCTTTTGTGGCATATACTGTGAGGTCCAGTGAATAATTGCCTTGCTGTCTTTCAAAAAGAAAAAGACAAATAAGGGAATCAGCACCAAATACAACACGATGTGGATGATATTCGGCAATAAGGACACAAGGTATTTCAATACCGCTTGGCCAGCATCCGCCAGATATTGCTGCAACGTAGTGGCATAAGAATCAAGTTGGGTCTGTGATAAGTACTTTGGATACTTCACAACCATATGCTGAAACCATAACTGACTTTGCGAAAATGCTGTCGGTAATTCGTGTATCAGATTATTAAGCTCTCGAATCAACAACGGCATTAGGCCCAATATGCCGTAAACCAAGATCCCTAAGAACAGGATATACATAACTAGCACCGCTAACATATGCGGACAGCGGTAACGCTCAAGCAGTACAACGCCAGAATTCAGCAGGTAGGCCAAAACGATACTAACCAAAATTGGCATTAAGATTGTGCCAAATAATTCCAAAAAAACAAGGGCTAAGACGATAGTCATAAACAAACTTATCGCTTCAGGATCCGAGAATGTACGCTGGAACCATTGAGAAATGGATACAATAATGGGGTTTTTTCTAATCATTAGACCATTATATTAGGACTAGGGTCTGTTGACAATTTCTTTTTCACGCAAAAGAGAAGAGGGTTTAGCGTAATTTCACCACTGGCCAATAACGTACGCTATAAATTGAGCCAGCCTGCATAGAGCAGCGCAATCGTACCAAATAATGAAAAAACAGAGCCAATCATATTTCCGGTATAGACGAGCTTAGCCAGCGGCGAACCTTTGGGTGATAAGCCCCTGTGACCCAAAGGAGGGCCCAGTAGCATTGAAAGCATAAATCCATAGGCGGATACTATATACAGAATGGCAATCCACCATTTAAATGAGACTGTGATCACTAGGCTGGGAAATAAAGCAGCAATTGCTAGCATTAGCGTGGCACCAACGGGCAAAGATAGGTGCGTAACGCGCCAAGCCTCAATGAGACGCCTATCGGATTTTTTGGTAATTGCAGTGCCGTAGGGTATGCCCGCCAGCAGCCCCGCTAAAAGCATGATGATGCCATTAAATACGAGGTATCGTGCAGATTGTTCCATCATAAATTTATCCCCTTAAGTTATCTGTAACTAACTGGATTGAATTATCCGATTTGGTAAAAAATATATTTTTGATTACCACATAGAATACTTTATCAAAATTGAGCCACGCC
The DNA here is from genome assembly GCA_002732805.1 of Coxiella sp. (in: g-proteobacteria). Taxonomy (GTDB): domain Bacteria; phylum Pseudomonadota; class Gammaproteobacteria; order Coxiellales; family Coxiellaceae. Next base: position 3,466 of record NVSS01000007.1, on the reverse strand, counting down.
AGAGCTTACAACCCCGCAAACATCACGGGCCTATTGATGCGCCTGCGCCCATTCCAGTGGCGCCTTATCAATGAGGCCCTCAAAGTCAGGGACCGTGGTTGACGTTACTTTTCCGTACTTGATCGCCCAAGCCGCTTGTCGTTTCAACGTAGGAACAAGCTGACCATCAAATGTTAGTTTAAACTGGTAATTATTCCATAGGGCTATGATTTCCGTGCGCCGTGCTAATCCAAAAAAATGTATTACATCACGTTCCGCTTGCTTAGGATTTGCTTGCATATACTTAGATGCATCATTCATAGCCAACATAAATTGATGGATTTTATGCGGGCTATTTTTTATAAAATTCTTAGTTGTCACTAGATTAAAATGCTGCTTATAAATATGCGGCACATGAAAGAAAATCAATTGGCCCGGGAGAATACGTTGCGCCTGTTGCGTGTAAGGGCTTCGTACAACTGCTGCATCCGCATACCCTGAGCGTAATGCTTGCACCAGCTTAACAATCGGCATATAAATCAGAATCACGCTTTTAACCGGAATGTGATAATACTGCAAAAATAAATAGGTATAATAGTCAATGTCTGAGTATTCCTGCGTCACAATACGATGGCCCATAAGCTGACGTGGCGTGGTAATGCCTCGACCCTTTCGTACGACCATACGCGCCAGACTATCGCCTATCGCAATCGTTCCAATAATTGAAAGATTAGGGTGGTTAAATGTGTGGATTAAAATAGGCACATCTGATGCAGCGGTAATACTCACTTGCCCTTTCAACATGGCTTCAAGCCCACGTTTACCGCTAGGGTATAATACCAATTGCACATCAATGTGTTGCTTATGAAATAAATGGTGAACCGCAGCAATAACAATCATAGCGCTGATTGGGTTATCTTGCACGCCCACTCGAATAAGTGCCGTTGGTTTTAGGCGCTCCTCTGCTACGTCCTTAGCGGAATACGAATGAATAAAAATAAGCACAATAACAACAATAATGCCACCGACAATCACGATCCATCCCGATTGCTTGCCCATAGAGTCTCCTTCGTATTTACACGGTTAACTGTATCATTTCAACCGCAGTGTCTGCCGCATCACGCCCTTTATGGCCATGCGCACCACCCAGTCGATCTTGCGCTTGTGCCGCATTTTCCGTTGTCAGTATCCCAAATATAACGGGGATATCATTCGCCAACGCCACTTCCTGGCATCCCAGTGTAACGGATTGGCAGACATAATCATAATGACTGGTATCGCCACGAATAACAGCACCTAAACAAATCACCGCATCATAGCTTCCTTTACGCGCAAACCGCTGCGCAACTAATGGAATCTCAATGGCGCCTGGAACCCAGGCGATATCCGCATCAGTAATCGTCACACCTAAAGTGGCCAGCTGATCCACACAACCCTCAAACAGCTTTGAGGTAACCGACTCATTAAACTTACTGCTCACGATCGCTACTTTCATAATATTTCCTCCAACGATGTTTTAATCCAATGCCCTAGTTTATCTCGTTTAGTTTGCATATAACGTACATTGGTTTTGGTAACCTCCGCTTCAAGTGGAATACGCTCACTCACGTCTAGCCCATAACGCTGTAATCCCGTTACTTTTCTCGGGTTATTCGTTAATAAGCGCAGTGCCATAACCCCTAGCTCACGTAAAATTTGTGCGGCGACGCCATAATCACGCAAATCATCCGCGAAACCAAGTTTGTTATTGGCTTCTACGGTATCCAAACCTTGATCTTGTAACGCATACGCTTTTATTTTATTAGAGAGCCCAATACCACGGCCCTCTTGTGGCAAGTAAATCACATGCCCACCGTGTTCTGCAATTAATTGCATAGAGAGTTCAAGTTGCTCCCCACAATCACAGCGTTTTGAGCCAAAGATATCGCCTGTTAAACAGGCTGAATGTAAGCGCACCATCGGTGGTAATGCCGTATCTACAWTCGGTTTACTTAACACAACGTATTCGTGCTGATCGACATGTGACATGAATGTCTGTATCTTAAATTCACCTAACCCTTCGATGGGCAATGTGGCGTCCGCTTGCTGTGTTACTAATTGCTCTTGGCACGCACGGTACGTCTGCAAATCACGAATACTAATAATTTTCAAATCATGCAGCGCCGCGAACTGTATTAAATCAGGCAAGCGCGCCATAGAGCCGTCGGCATTCATGATTTCACAAATTACCGCCGCCGGTTTCAAACCTGCTAATCGTGCCAAATCAACACTGCCTTCTGTATGACCATTGCGCGTAAACACACCGCCTGCTTTAGCACATAATGGAAAAATATGCCCGGGCATGACAATATCAAGTGCGGTGCTATCGTCATTCATCGCTGTTTTAATGGTGTGTGAACGATCATGTGCTGAAATACCCGTGGTAACACCATCTCTTGCTTCAATCGACACACCAAATGCCGTTTCGCGTGGGGCATTATTGTGTTTGACCATCATGGGAATACGCAAACGCATAAAATCTTCTTCCATTAATGATAAACAGACTAAACCACGTGCGTGTGTGATCATAAAATTAATGGCTTCCGGGGTTGCATGCTCTGCTGCTAAAATTAAATCACCTTCGTTTTCACGTGATTCATCGTCAATCATAATCACCATTTTACCAAGTAAAATATCAGCAATCGCGGCTTCAATTGTTGCTAATGTATCACTCATACCAGTGCCTCCTTATACAACGCAAATTGATGTGCAATCACCTTTGCATAATAGTCAAATTCAATATTCACTGCCTTACCCGGCTGACACTGTTTCAGGTTGGTAATCTCAAGCGTATGCGGAATTAACATAAATGATATGTCAGATTGTTGCACCTTATTAATCGTTAAGCTCACACCGTTAATAGTAAGGCTCCCTTTCGGAATTAAATACGCGCGCTGCTCGGCCGAAAAACCGCCCACCACAAATTCGATATAATCATCTACAGGCGATACGCGCACTACGGTCGCACGTTGATCCACATGCCCCGTCACATAATGCCCGCCTAAGCGATCACTCGCTAACAACGAACGCTCTAGATTGACGATTTGATTTATCTGGTAGGTACCCGCGATGGTTAAAGCCAATGTTTCCGGCGAGACATCACAGCAAAACGTGGCGCCCTCGATGTCCGTTACCGTCAAACAGGCGCCATCAACCGTGATACTCTCACCCAGTGTGAGGTCGTTAAATTGGGTGGCGATCGAGAATCGCAAGCCCTTTAATGTTTCGGTAATCCGAGTGATAACACCCGTATGATTTACTAATCCCGTGAACATCGTTTTCTCCTTATAAATCAATAAGTTAAAACAATCTTCAGGTTGGAAAATAAGATTAAAATCGAGCGGACGCATGACTGCAACCACTACCCTTCTCTCATCCGGACTCTAACCGTCGGCTCTGGAATCACACCAGATCTGCTGACCCATCTAAATGCTAAGATGGCGCTCGC
>NVSS01000006.1 GCA_002732805.1 Coxiella sp. (in: g-proteobacteria) | reverse complement strand
GTGGGTAGGGCGATGGATCGAGAAGGCGTTGCTATTTTAGTGTTATCGGTTATAGCGGAAAGTGTTTGATTGAGCACTGAAATGGTATCGCCAATATTTGGGGTGCTCGGGCTCACGTTCACATTTTGAAGCGTTTCAATTTGTGCGAGTAAGCTATGACGATTGACCGAATCAAAATAATAGGTTTTAATCCATTTTTCAACGGTTTTTAAGTGGCGTTGGTATAAGGTATTGTCGTGTTGAACAGCGGCATATTCAGCAAGCAGCAGTTTGCTTTGAATGGTGGATTTGATCAGCGTTTGTTGCGCCGCATCGAGCAAAGGCGCCATGTTTGGGTTGTTACGACGAATGATAATTAAATCTTTAATGCCGGACAGGTGATGCCAGAAACGGTTATACCATTTGTCCTTTTTATTCGTGTCTGTTTTAGCAACATCAGTTTCAGATTTAGCAACCGCTTTTTTCAGATCAGTTTGATTGGGCATTAAGGACGAGGTGGTGACATCATTGCTGAGTGTGTCAATGTCACTCACGACTTTTGTTAAGTTAAATTTAGGTACGTTCTGTAGCGCTGAAATATCTTTAAGCAATGCTTTGTTGAGTGGAAACAAGCGCGGGTCACTTAGTGCTTCTACTTTTGATTGAGCTAGCGTCAGCATGTGCAAAGACGAGGCGGTATCATGACTGATGTTGAGCTGTAGGTTTGCGAGGTTTATTAAGTAAGCGATTTGGCTAAGCGCACTTTGTTGTTGATTGCTCCCCACGGAACGCATCAGCTGCATCACGTTTTGTTGTGTGGCAGCAAGGCTCGATTGTACTTGTTGTAAGTTATCTTTGAGTGCTTGGGTTGAGGCGCTGGTCGAGAGTACAGCGCTATCGTTTGATTCTTTAAATGAGCGGTATTGCTCCCAGGAAAAGCCGGCGACAACCACGGCGACGATAGCAATTATGATGGCGACAACGGCCATCCAGGGGCCACTGCCGCGGGTATTTTTTTGGCCTTTATCTTCTGGCTGAGTGGCTTGTTCTTGTGAGAAATCGTTCATAACTGCCTCGAAAGATGGAAATTTCTATTGTATCGTTTGTTGACTATGATTGCGAGTGTGATGATGTGACCCAGCGACAGATAGCATCGGTATGCGGGCTGTCGGCAATCGACACGTGTGTAAAACCTTGCTCCTTAGCGAAGGCGGACATTTTTTCGGAGATCACGAGCAGGTGTTGTGAGAGAAGCCAATCGAGATGTGTTTTAAATAAGGTGATGAGATTAACGAGTGTATCGTGCGAGGTAGTGATGATAGCGTCGATTGGCGTATTTATAATTTGCAATAGATTAGCGGCCGTATATGTTGGTTGCGTGCGCCGATAACATAACACCACGTCAACATGTGCACCCCGGGCGTGCAGCGTGTCGCGTAATAATGGTTTGGGATTGTCGCCGGTGAAAATAGCAATGTTGTGATCGTTGATGTTTGTGAGCTCAGTTAATGCAAGCAGGCCTTCTGAACTATAAGGTTGCGCGGTGATGATCGTGTCCAGCCCTTGTGCGTGCAGTGCTTGGGTTGTTGCAGGCCCTATCGACAACACAGGTTGGATTATGTCGTGGTAGGGAAGATCGGCATGAGCCGCATTAGCGCTGGTAAATATAAGCGCATTATAGTGCATCATTTTTTTCAAAGAGGGTAATGCAAGCGGTTCAATAGCAACGCAGGGAAGTGTTATGCACTGATGTCCTAGCTGCGAAATAGCGCTAACAAGTGGTTGGGCTTGAGCTTGTGGACGTGTGATTAAAAAGGTTTTTTTCATAAGCATGGTCTCTTTTTTGTGATGTCCAACAATAGATCTATTTGGCTAATTCCTAGTAATTCGTAGGAATAGTCGTTATTATAAACCAATTTTATTGCAAGGGAGCTCGCTATTATGCAAGCAGTGATTTTAGCTGCCGGACAGGGCCAACGTATCCGTGAACACCATACGTTACCTAAAGGATTTATTGAGATTAATCATAAACCACTGATACGTCACTCGCTGGATATTCTAAAAGAATATGGATTCGATGATATTTTGGTCGTCACCGGTTACGCGTCAGCGTATTATGAGGATTTGAAAAGTGAAACAGACGCCTTTGAGACAATATATAACCCTTACTATGCCACCTATGGCAACTTATACTCGTTGTATTTGAGCCACAACTGGGTGAGTGATGATGTTTTGATCTTGGAGTCTGATATCATTTATGAGCCACGTGCTATTTCAATACTGATGGCGCAAGCGGCCAAGGACACGATTTTAGTGAGTGGGCCAACGGGCTCCAACGATGAAGTGTATGTCGAGGTAGATGCCAAGCAAAACTTGACCCAAATGCGAAAAATTTTATCTGAATTAGACAAGCCTTACGTGCTGGGTGAGTTTGTGGGGCTAAGCCGCCTTGAGTTGGCGACCTTTAAGCAATATATGAATTATTTAGAAAATAATCAGGCATTATTGCAGCAAGGGAATTACGACGAAGATGGATTTGGCGCGCTCGCCAAACAGTGTTCATTACATTGTGAATTAGTATCCGACTTATTATGGTCTGAAATTGATAACGTCGATCAATATGATTTTGCCAAAAAATTATATCCCAAAATGAATCAAGAAATTGAGATGCAACATGTCTAAAGAGCTCGTCGGAATGCCTACGGAAGTATATAACGATGTTATATACCGTTATACGTATTATGCATTGCAATATGTGGCGCCGCGCATTCCTGCCTCTATTCGGCCCAATCAAATTAGTTTATTGGCGTTTATTTTTTCAATGACCTCGTGCGCTTGTTTGTATTTCATTACGTCTCCAGTAGCGTATTTGTAATGGATCGGTTTTAATTTGTTGTGGTACATCTTTGACGCACTCGACGGTATGCATGCGCGAATTTCAGGGCAAACATCCGAATTCGGCGGATTTTTAGACCATTTTCTCGATAATATTTATTTTTTATTTATGTTTTCAGTGGTCGTGATTCGATTTAACTTGCTGCACCCCTTTTATATTTTCATCATATTAATGCGTTTCACAATTTGTACCGTTGTATTTATTGTGCAGAACCATACCGGTAAAATGTACCTCACTAAATTTTCAGGGGGCGCGGAATTATTATTTATGACGGTGGTGATGAGCTTGACCTACGGCTATCCGCATTTTAATTTATTACCACATATTACGAACCCCGCGCTGTTAAAAGTAGCAACGTGGCTGTCGTTAGACTCAGGCGTGTTTATGAAACTTATCTTGTTGTGTTATTTTATTGGCATGGTGCCTAATTTCTTTCAGCAATATCTCTTTGCGCGGCGTGAGCTTTGTAGTAACAGCAATAGCCCCAAATAGAGGCGTCACCAAAACACGACTATTTTGTCATAATCTCCCACGCTGCAAATGCAGGCTCTTCATAGGGGTGGGTGTCTTTAAGGGCTTGTAATGCCGCTGTGAGGTATTGATCATCACAAATCATTTCGACGAGGTATTCTTCGACGCGTTCCAGTCTATTAAGTTGACCGATATGTGGCTGGCTATTTTCGAGGGGGCGAAACTGTCCGTGACCTTTTGTTTCCCAGCAGACGCGGTCGTAATTTTTATAGCGACCCGCACCTGCTGCAAATAAAGCATCTTTAACCTGTTCTAAATGAGATTCAGGAATATAAACCGTGAGCTTGTACATGGTCGTTTCCTCATATTATTTGATCAGGGCGCGAGCGCCTTGCTGGATCAAATCATCTGCGACGTGTTGGCCGATGGCGTGAGCATCGGATCCTGTTTGTGTGGCGCGTAGTATCTTTGTGCCATCCAGTGCCCCGACAAATGCGCTTAATTTAAGTGTATTATCGCGCTGAATGGCATAAGCACCGATCGGGCTAAAGCAACTGCCGCCGAGTACTTGATTGACGTGCCGCTCTACAGCCATGCAATCCGCGGTTGGCTCATCGTGCAAACACGCTAGCAACTCTTGCACCTCAATGTCATCTACACAGCATTCAACGCCGAGCGCGCCTTGGCCAATTGCTGGCGTGAACGTGTTAATCGGAAATTCAGCGGTGATGCGTGCCGCAAATCCAAGACGCTCCAATCCAGCAGACGCTAAAATAATCGCATCGAATTCGTTTTGATCTAATTTGGTTAAACGCGAATTGACGTTGCCACGTAACAGTTTAATGCTGAGGTCGGGGCGTTCAGCGAGCAATAAGCTTTGGCGCCTTGGGCTTGCGGTGCCAACGGTTGCGCCTTGCGGTAGGTCAGTGAGCGATTGATAATTCGTTGAAACAAACGCATCGCCGGGGTTGCCGCGCTTTAAAATCGCGCCGAGTGTTAATTGTGGATGTGGTGTTACAGACATATCTTTAATGCAATGCACGGCAATATCAGCACGCTTATCCAGTAGCGCTTGCTGGAGTTCTTTGACAAATAAGGACTTACCACCAATATTAGAGAGTGCACGTGACTGATCTTTATCGCCGCTGGTAGTGAGTTCAACCAGATCAATGGATAGGCCCGGGTGTACGGCCAACAGTTGCTCGCGTACAAAATGTGCTTGCCACAAGGCGAGCGGGCTGCGACGGGTTGCAATGCGCAGTTGATTAATTGTCATGCGACTTCAGCTTATCGAGTAATTCGTCTTTGCGTTCCCAAAGCTCATTGAGCCATTTTTGGAGTCGCGCACGGTACTGGCGGTCTTCGTAATAATCACCCAGAATCTCAGGCGTGATTGGCAGCACTTCATAATACACCGAAATTTTTCGCACGTTACCACTCATAATATTAAAAAATGACAGGTTGTCGGTATCGTAATTAACGGTGACGTTGAGAACGCCGGCCAGACAATCGTGTAATTCATTCATAACAATAGCGGTACCGCCTGCTTTAGGTTTCAGTAGGTGGCGATACGGCGAGGCTTGTTTATCATGCTTGGCTTGCGTAAAGCGCGTACCTTCCAGGAAATTAATGACGGTGGTTGGTAGGTATCTAAACTTTTTACAGGCTTGCTTGGTGGTTTCGATGTCTTTGCCCTTGAGTGACGGATCTTTACGAATATCAGCACGTGTATGACGCTCCATCATGGGGTAGCCCAGCAAATAACAGCAAACACCGGCAACAGGTAGTGTCCATATCAGTTCTTTTTTCATGAAAAATTTAATGGGCGGTGTGTTATTGCAGAATGTGCCGCCTAGCAGCAAAATATCAATCCATGTTTGATGGTTGGATATCATGACATACCAATTTTTTCGACTTAAGATGGTGTCACCTTGAATATCCCATTTACCAAATGTTGATAGCTTTAAGATCCAGAAATTAAATTGCGACCAGGACCGTGGGATCAGCAGCACAAACCGCATTCCCAATTTAGAGATAGGCCAGTGGGGTGGTAAAATCCAAACGAAGCAGCCGAAAATGAACGTCAATGTGCCATGAAAAAGCATGTTGATGATAATTAGAAAACTGTTAATACAGCCGCGGATAAAATTAAATGCCCGAGTGATCATAGGGGCTAGCCTCCACAGACGTTGTTATTCTTGAAAAAGCATATTATGCCATAAATTTTAGGGGGGTGTTGGTTGGATTTAGAATCCCGGATTGCTGTAGGGGTTCGCATCTCCGCGCAGCTGTTCGGCGACTTTATAGATATCAACCTTGGGTGGTTTTGGGCGCGTGGAAAAGCGGCAATCGGTTACATTGTTAGAGTGGCAATTGTACAGACTGCCCTTGTCCGCTTTTTTCCATAAGCCAGTATTGGGCGTGTAGGTTAATTTATTAAAGAGCAGCGTTACGAAGAAGAGGCCGGGCTTGTGAGGTTTGTAGACACAGCTGACCTGGCCCAATGTGGCGCCTTGCCATTGTGCGCCTAAAAACTTATCGAGGTGAACGGCAAATGAGGTCTCGAAGTTGCGAAAATTGTTATCGCGCGTACCCCAGTAATTTGACTCTGTCTTGAGGACCTTGCTGATGGGCGGGCAGGTAAACGTCGGTAAATGCGTCATATCAATCGATTGTGCATAGAGCGGCACAGATACCGCAAAAGTGCTTAATAGCACTACAGTGTTTCTTAAAAAAGTCATTCAAATCACCCTGATCATATTATGCACATCATTCTATCCTATTTTGCCGTCTAAAGACAGGGTCGAGCCAAAAGTGTAGCTGGCGCCGAAATTGGTTTGACCCTGGGATTTAATCGATAGTACAATCGGCCCTTCTTTTTTGATGTCGAACCTCAGGGATATAGGATGGCGAAATTACACTTCTACTACTCGGCAATGAATGCAGGAAAAAGCACGACCTTGCTGCAATCGAGCTATAACTACCGCGAACGTGGCATGGATACGCTAATTTTTACGCCTGCAGCGGATAATCGCTATGGTGAGGGAATTGTGTCTTCGCGTATCGGGATCGAAGCGGATGCCGTCACGTTCACGAAAGATGCCGACATAATCGCCGAAGTTAGAGGGAGATGCCTGCAGAACCCTAATATTTTCTGTGTGCTTGTCGACGAAGCGCAGTTTTTATCAAAATCACAAGTTTATCAGCTTTGCCAAATCGCGGATGATATGAAAATCCCCGTATTGGCTTATGGCTTGCGTTCAGATTTTCAAGGCGAGCCTTTTGAGGGCAGTATGTACCTCCTGGCTTGGGCTGATTTATTGTTAGAAATTAAGACGATATGCCATTGTGGTTCAAAAGCCACGATGAACATGCGTATTGATGAAAAAAGCCAACCGGTCCGAGAGGGGAATCAGGTTGAAATCGGTGGTAATGATCGTTATGTGTCTGTATGTCGACGACATTATCGCTTAGGCAAGGCCACTTCAAATGGTAGAACACGAAAAATAACAGAAGTGAGCCAGTCTAGTTAAATTTTGAACAAATTCGCTAGGATTAAGAAAATAAATACGCTATAATGCCCGCGTTTGCGATGAGGAGTGGATATGACGAAGGCGGTGGTTGGTAATCCGGTAGCACTAGTGGCGGGATCTGTATTCGAACGTGCTCAACCTTGGATGGTTGTCTTTTTTGCAGCGACTTTTTTCTTTTTCGAGTTCATGCAAATCAATATGTTTAATGCGCTCGGGCATTACTTCTTTATAGCCTACCGGTTGCATGACAATACGCAATTAGGTCATTTGGCAGCAAACTACATGTACGCCAATGTACTTTTTCTTTTTCCTGCAGGGATTATTCTGGACCGCGTTTCAACACGGCGCGTTATTATCGGCGCCATGTTCGCCTGTGTGACGTGTACCTTGATCTTCGCATTCACTACCCAGCTGTGGCAAGGTGAAGCCTGTCGCTTTGTGACGGGTATTGGCGGTGCGTTCTGTCTATTAAGTTGTATTCGCCTCGCTTCACGTTGGTTTCCACCTAAAAAAATGGCGCTTGTCGTCGGTTTGGTCGTCACGATGGCGATGGCAGGTGCATTGGTTGCTCAAACGCCCTTTACCGATATGGCGAGAGCATTTGGGTGGCGCCATACGTTAATTGCTGATTCGTTGGTCGGTTATGTGATGCTTGCCTTGATTGCACTGTGGGTGCGTGATTTCCCATCAAGTGATCGTGGTTTCGTGGAACAACAACATAAAACATTAAGTAGTATGGGTGTTCTTAAAACAATTGGCAGTTCACTTAAAAATATGCAAAATTGGATGGCAGGGATTTATGCGTCTCTCATTAATTTGCCTGTGTTTATATTAGGTACCTGGGGCGCCATGTATTTATTTCAGATACATCATATCAATCGCCAAGATGCGACACATATTACAACGATGATGTATTTGGGGCTTATTATTGGTTGCCCCGTGTTTGGCTGGATTTCAGATCGCTTACAAAATCGACGCCAACCCATGATTTACGGTGCTTTGTTGTGTTTGCTTATGGTGGCACCCCTTATTTTATGCCCCACATTAAATTATGATGAATTGATGATGGTCTTTTTTGGTATTGGTTTAGCAGTCAGCTCACAAATCATTTCGTATGCGGTAGTTGCTGAAAGTAATTCAGCCGAATTAACCGGTGCGTCGGAAGGCGTTGCTTCTGTGTTAATTATGGCGGGTGGCTTTTTGATCCCCGTTTTTGCACAGTTACTGGATGTCTATTGGAACCACCGTTTAGTGGGTCAKTTACCTGTTTATTCATTAAAGTCTTTTGATTTTGCTTTTATGTTAATGCCCGTAGGATTTGTGCTGGCGTTATTAGCGGCCTTTGCGATTAAGGAAACCAACTGTAAATCACTGGTCGAAAGGACGGACAATGCATCATAGCTCTTCCGCAACCACGATGACGCCACTTTCCCAACAAGCTTACTCAAAAACAACCTGGCGTGCCTGGATCGTTGTCATGACGGCGGCGTGGTTTTCTTTTTACGAATTTATTCAGATGAATATGCTGGATGTGATTAGTCAGCCAATCCTTAAAACCTTTCATATGAACGCAGACCAATTAGGGGATATGTCGTCTTATTATTATTTGGCGAATGTGATCTTTTTACTGGCAGCGGGCACGTTACTGGATCGTTTTTCGACGCGTCGCGTTATATTAGTCTCGCTGGGGATTTGCGTCTTCGGGACGGCACTATTTGGCGTCGCGACCACCATTTTTTGGGTAACCGTTTGCCGCTTTCTCACGGGGATTGGTAGTGCATTTTGTTTATTGAGCGTGCTGCGTTTGGCATCGCGTTGGTTTCCACCGCGAAAAATGGCGATGGTGACGGGTATGATTGTCATGTTTGCGATGGTGGGTGGCATGACATCACAAACACCCTTTGCGGAATTAGTGAGTCATGTGGGGTGGCGCAATACACTATTTATCGATGCACTGCTTGGTGTCTTCGTCATGGCATTGATTGCGCTGGTGGTGCGTGATTATCCTGAAGGTAAGAAGGCGGAACACGATGAAGAGCAGCATATTCTGAGCAGTATTGGTTATTGGAAAAGTGTACGTCTGGCGTTTGGTAGCCGCCAAAATTGGTTAGGCGGCATTTATACCAGCAGCATTAACTTACCGATTAATGTGCTCGGTGGTTTGTGGGGTGCTATGTACCTCACGACGGTTTATCATTTCACAAAAATTGACGCGGCTTGGGTTTGCTCTATGCTGTTTGCGGGTACGATTGTGGGATCACCGATTATGGGGTGGTTATCAGACCGTATTGCACGGCGTCGCCCGCCCATGGTGTTCGGCGCACTGGGGTCCTTGTTCTTAATTTTCTTTGTGTTGTGGATGCCGCACCTCAATTTTGATTTATTATTTTTGTTATTCTTCTTAATCGGCCTTTTTTCAAGTTCGCAAATCATTGGCTATCCGTTGGTGGCCGAAAGTAGTCAACGCATCGTTACGGCGATGTCAGTGAGCGTGGTGAATATCACCACGGTAGCGGGCATTGGAATCATTCAACGTTTATATGGTTATCTCATGCAGGCGCATGCCGAGCAACGTGTTCACCATGCGACGAGCACTTACCTGCCTGCTGATTTTCATTGGGCGATGTTAATCTTTTTAGCAGGCTATATATTTGCCGTATTAGCGTCGTTTTTAGTAAAAGAAACCTATTGTGTACAGCGAGAAAAATAATGCGACGTCGGTTTTTAGCCTGTTGGGTAATCTTGATCTGTCTTTTATTAGGTGCGTGCGCGCCGGCGCCACCGCGCAATCCAACCAATGCCTGCGGTATCTTTTTTCAGTACCCCAAGTGGTATTGGGCCGCTAAAAAATCACAAAAGAAATGGGGTGTACCCATTAGTGTGCAATTAGCTATTATTCACCAAGAATCACATTTTCGTGCAGATGCAAAACCTGCGCGCCGTAAGATTTTATGGGTCATTCCCTGGACGCGACCCACGACGGCAGAAGGGTATGCGCAGGCCGTCAATGGTACTTGGCGTTTGTATTTGCAGAGCACCGGACGCAGTCGGGCAGATCGCGCGAATTTTGATTCTGCGACGGATTTTGTGGGTTGGTTTGCTTACCGTGTACACCGTCGCTTTGGTATTTCACGCAACAATGCGTATGCATTATATCTGGCTTATCATGAAGGCCCCACCGCTTACAGCCGTCGCAGTTATTTACGTAAGCCGTGGTTAATGCGTGTCGCACGTAAGGTAGCGTATCATGCGAACCGCTATCGCGCGCAACTTGCAGGTTGCGCATCGCGTATACCGAAGCATCATTGGTGGAATTTTTAATACCTATTCGGGTACTGCCGCATGTTTGAATTCGACAGCCGCAGCGCCCGATTCTTTTCGGGCCTGCCACACACCGAGCCTTGCTACGGCTTCAGCACCGCTATTTTCTGGGCCAAGCTGATTAGCGAGGTCCAATGCATTGCTTTTATCAGCGGCAGAGAGTGGATGTTCGAGGTTTTGAAAAAAAGTCAGATACGCATCAATGTCAGCACCTAATATTCCTGGAAAATGTTTTTCAACTTGGAATACGACTTCCCCTAACAATTTTGAATATTGATAAAATTGTTCATCAACGGTAGCAAAATACGTATTAATTTGTGTTAGCCGATCACGGATTGTTACCGCAAATAATTTAGCGAGCGTAACATCCATGCTGTCTGCGTTATTCGCATCGCTTATCAATACCGCCAGTCTTGCAATAGCTGCTTTTAAAACAATAAAGGTTTGTTTGTTTATGTTTTCTCTTGGCATGATAGCCCCCAAATTAATTTAATTTGAGGGCATGTTAGCACGGGGATATTAAACTAACCTTAAGTAATTTTAAGGCATAGTCACTAATTTCACAAAACTTGCAACAAACCATTTGGTGCCATGGCGATCGAATTTAATTTGCAGGCGTGAATGTTCGCCACTGCCTTCGTAGTTAATAATGATGCCTTCACCATACTTGGCATGTTTGACACGTTGGCCTACCTTCATGCCGGTATCACTGATGCTGTTATTAAAGGCGACATGACGTTTTTTCTGCCACGGCTTATCAGTCGACGAGGGCCGAATTATTTTGGTGGTGGGTCGTACGGCATTGATCGCATCGCTGGGGATTTCGGCGATAAAGCGTGATGGGCTATTAAAGCGTTCAGAGCCATATAGGCGTCGTGATTCGGCATAGGTGAGGTATAATTTTTGCATAGCGCGGGTCATGCCAACGTAACACAGCCGGCGTTCTTCCTCGAGGCCGCGGGGTTCATCGATGGACATTTTGTGGGGGAATAAATCCTCTTCCATGCCGGAAATAAACACCACGGGGAATTCCAGTCCTTTAGCAGCATGTAACGTCATCATACTCACGGCATTAGCATTCATGTCGGCCTGGCCTTCGCCTGTTTCAAGCGCTACATGTGACAAGAACGCGGCGAGTGGACTGAGCCCTTCTTCGTTCTCATCAGGTTTGTATTGGCTGGTGGCCACAATCAATTCTTCTAAGTTTTCAACGCGTGAAATGCCTTTTTCACTGCGGTCTTTTTGATAAGCGACGAGTAACCCTGTTTTATGCAGTACGCTATCGGTTTGTATGTCGAGGTCTTTGTTGGCTGTTGATTCCTGGAGGCCTTCAATCAATTGAATGAAATTACTTAACGCGGTGGTAGCACGTGCACTCAAGGCGTCATTTTGCAGGGTCAATAACACCGAGTCCCACAGCGAGATACTCTGTTGTTGTGATTGTTCACGGATGACATTGAGCGTGGTGTTACCGATACCGCGTGTGGGTGTATTGACGATGCGCTCGAAGGCGGGGTCATCTTGCGGGTTGGCAATTAAACGTAAATAGGCAAGTGCGTCTTTAATCTCAGCACGTTCGAAGAATTTTTGGCCGCCATAAATACGATAGGGCAGTTGTTGGTCGAGTAATTGTTCTTCAAGGATGCGTGACTGCGCGTTGGAACGGTATAAAATAGCCATTTCATCGTAATTAAAGCCTTGGCGCACCAGATCTTTAATGGTTGATGCAATGTAATAGGCTTCATCACGTTCGTTAAAGGCGGCGTACATCGTGATGGCATCACCGGTTTTGCCGTCGGTCCATAATTTTTTGCCAAGCCGGTCACTGTTATTGTTGATAACGGCATTAGCGGCATTGAGAATGGTTTGTGTCGAGCGGTAATTTTGCTCCAGGCGAATGGTTTTAACGTCATCCATATCACGCGTAAAGCGCTGCATGTTTTCAACTTTGGCACCACGCCAGCTATAGATCGACTGATCGTCATCGCCTACGGCCATCATGTTGCAATCAGGGCTTTTTAATTGTGATAGCCAAGCGTACTGAATGGTATTCGTATCTTGGAACTCATCCACTAAAATTTGTTGAAAGCGCGTTTGGTAATGTTGGCAGATATCAGAATTGGTTTGTAGTAATTCAAGTGAGCGTAATAACAGCTCCGAAAAATCAACTAAACCACTGCGTTCGCAAATCGTTTCGTATTCTTTATAGATGCGCAACATGGTCTCAGTAAAATAGCTATAGTCTTCATTAAGAATATCTTTAGCGCGTTTCCCTTCTTCTTTGCTTTT
>NVSS01000005.1 GCA_002732805.1 Coxiella sp. (in: g-proteobacteria) | reverse complement strand
ACCTGGCACGTACCTGGCACCGAAGTTATATTGATTTCACACGAATCACACCCTCAATAGCGCGCATTGCATCTAAGAGCGATGGCGTCACGGTATTATCAACATCAATCAATGTATAGGCTGTATCATTGCGTGATTTATTAATCATATCGATAATATTCAGCCCTGCGTCTGAGAGCACGGTGGATATTTGTGCGACCATGTTGGGGACATTGGCGTTGATGACACTAAGGCGATGGCCATGCGTTTTAGCAAGCGTCACGTTTGGAAAATTAACGGAATGTTTAATTTGGCCAGAATCAAGAAATTGCATGACTTGACGTGCTGCCATGACGGCACAGTTCTCTTCTGCTTCGCGCGTTGAGGCGCCTAGGTGTGGTAAGCAAATGATGTTGGGTATGTCCAGTAATTCGATTTCAGGAAAGTCGCAGACGTAGCAGGCGATTTGTTTGGATTGCAGGCCGGCTAATAGTGCTTGGTTATCAACAATGCCATTGCGCGCAAAATTAAGCACAATAGCACCGGGTTTCATTTTTTTTATTACCGCCGCATCAATTAAATTTTTGGTTTGCTCAATGAGTGGTACATGAACTGAAATGAAATCAGCGTGTGCGAGCACATCATCGATCTGTTCGGCTTGCGCGACGTTAGCATTTAACTCCCACGCATTTTGCACGGTCATAGCAGGGTCATAGCCGATTACTTTCATATCGAGTGCGCACGCGGCATTCGCGACTTTTACACCAATGTTTCCCAATCCGATAATGCCCAGCGTTTTACCGGGTAATTCAAAACCGGCGAATTGTTTTTTTTGTTTTTCCACATTTTTATGGACGTCGTCATCTTTCTTAAGTTGTGTGACGTATTGCCAGGCATGACAAATATTACGACAGGCCAG
Organism: Coxiella sp. (in: g-proteobacteria); assembly: GCA_002732805.1. Lineage (GTDB taxonomy): Bacteria > Pseudomonadota > Gammaproteobacteria > Coxiellales > Coxiellaceae. The sequence goes on along the minus strand of NVSS01000005.1, from coordinate 12,695 downwards.
CAACATGCCGGTGATGACCAGTTCTTTTACCGCATTGGCATTAGCGCCGGGCGTATTTAATACAGGAATACCCCGTGTGGCCATTTGTTCAATAGGAATATTATTGGTGCCTGCGCCCGCGCGTACAATCAATTCAACGCTTGAGGGTAGCTCGATGTCGTGTAGTGATTGAGAGCGCAATAAAATGGCGTTGGGGTTATCGAGGTCGGCGCCTACCTTAAAACGTGTGGCATCAAATTCATCAAGGCCAATTTGAGCAATATTATTATACGTACGAATAGTAAACATGATGTTCCTTAAAGTGAGCTGAGCAGTATGAGTATAATTGCCAAAGGCGCAAAATAGCGCAGCAGGCCCTCCCAGGTCTTATAGTAAAAGCAGGAGGTGTCCCATTTCAAGTAGTTTTTAATAATCTCTTTTTTCAAGAGCCAACCGCTAAAAAGTGCGGTGGATAAGCCAATGACCGGCAGCATAATGGACGCCGTTATGAAATCGATGTGTTCAAAATACGTTTTATGTTGAATGGAGAATAGCGGTTTGTGACTGAACGAACCAATGGTTAAAAAACTCACCAGCCAACACGCCATCATTACGATCAATACGGCCAATTTGCGAGATAGGTGGCAGGTTTCAATAAGCCAGCAAATAGCGGGTTCGAGCACGGCAATAATGGATGAAAAAGCAGCAAAAAACAGCATGAGGAAAAATAAGGTGGCGATGATGGTGCCGCCGGGCATATGGCCAAAGGCAATTGGTAGTGTTTGGAAAATAAGGCTTGGGCCTGCGCTGGCCTGTAAATGATTGGCAAAAACAATAGGAAAAATAATTAATCCTGCCAGCAGTGCAAAACCGGTATCAGCGATGGCGATACTGATGCCAGCCGTTTTCGTAGAGACGCCTTCTGGCAAGTAAGCACTGAACATGAGTGTGACGCCCATGCCTATATTCAAGCTAAAAAAAGCCTGACCGAGCGCCAATAAAACAGTTTTAATCGAAAATTTGCTATGGCTTGGGTTAAATAAAAAATTCAATGCTTGATGAAAATACCCGGTGGAAATGGCATAGCCCAGCAAGCAGAACATGATGATGAGTAGCGCGGGGAACATGAATAGGACGGCACGTTCAATGCCGGCTTTAATGCCCATCATGTTAACCGCTAGGCTTGCGAGGATGACGAAACTGGTAGCCGCCAGCATTTCATACGGATTGCTTTGAAGCATTTTAAAGGCTAATTTACTGGACGCTTCAGTGGCATGCGAGAATTGGCCAATGGCAGCACGAACGGTATAGTCGACAACCCAACCTGCAATCACAACGTAGTACGTCATAATGAAAAAACCGGTGAGAATGGAGAGCAGGCCGACAATGCCCCATAGTTTTGATTTGTTTGAGCGTTGTGCCATCAATGCAAATGCGGCCATCGGATTACATTTTGCGTCGCGTCCGATAATTATTTCACTGAAGATCAAGGGTAGTGCGAGGAGCACAATACAAATTAAATAGGTAATAACAAAGAGGCCACCACCATTTTCGCCGACCATATAAGGGAAGCGCCAGATATTACCAAGGCCAATGGCGGCGGCTGAGGCCGCAAAGATAAACGACATTTGTGATGCCCACTGAGGCTTGGGTGCTGACATAAACCATCCTTGTTAATCGGTTCGATAGTGAGCAGTATATCCGATTTTGTTATGAAATACAGGAAGCGTTGAGTGCGTATTATCGATCAAAATGGATCAGATAGGAGGAGATTTAATGGCGGCTGATGAATGGCGAATTACCATTCAATACGGTCAATGTCTTTGAAGCTAAGCGTGCTGCCATCTTCTAATGTGATGCTGCCGTTGGCGTCCTCATTTTCGAAGGTTATCGTACGATGCTCAGTATCTATAATCGCTGAATTGTTGCCGCTCACATTCAATGTCCAGCTGCCTTCGCCGGGGCCTTCATTAACGCCAGTCAGCTGAACTTTATCCGTCCAGCCTTCGCCGCCTTCGAAACGGTCATTGCCATCGCCGGTGCTAAAGATAAAAGTATCGTCACCATCCTGGCCATAAGCGCGGTCGTTATTGCCACTGCCGCCTACGAGCACATCGTTACCATCACCACCATACAGTCGATCGGCACCGGCTCCGCCTTCGAGTCGATCATCGCCATCACCACCATACAATCGATCTGCGCCGGCGCCACCCTCGAGTTGATCATCGCCATCATCACCGTAAAGTCGATCTTTGCCGCTTCCACCAAAGAGCATATCCATTCCGTCGTTACCATACAGGCGATCATCGCCACCATCGCCGTAAATGGTGTCATCTGATGCGCTACCGCGAATCGTATCTTTACCGCCTTCACCGTGTATGTCACCCACATTAGTGAGCGTGGTGTTGCTGAAGTCTAAGCTGTTCTTTCCTGATGTGCCGGTTATATCATGGCCACCAGCGTCTATTTCTTCGACGGACGTGTTGTTGTTAAAATTCTTAAACACAAGGTCACCATCACCATTGTTTAGAATCGTATCGTAACCACTGCCACCCGAGTAGGTGGTGTTAGCATCGTTTTGACCATCGGCTAAAAAGATATCGTCACCTGCTTGACCATACAGCTTATCGTTGCCAGTACCTCCCGATAAAATATCATTTCCAGCACCACCGTATAGTTTATCGTTGCCACTGTCGCCGTATAGCGTGTCGTTGCCTTCGCCACCATAGAGTCGATCAGCGCCAGCGCCACCGTACAATATGTCTGTTCCTATTTCTCCATACAGTTTATCGTTACCACCTTCGCCATAAATAGTATCATCACCGCTGCCACCATAGACACGGTCTTTTCCACCTTGTGCATGGATCGTGTCTGAATAGTCAGTACTGGTATAATTGTCATTGTTTGGCGTTAGGTTAACCACTTCACCGCCGGCGGTCACATCAAGAGATACATTAGTTGACGTAGATTCACTGTCGATACCGTTTGACGCAGTGGCAACAATTGTAAAGTCGTACGATTCAATCCCGATAGGTGGTGTGATGGTTAATCCATCCAGTTCGGCTTGAGTGAATGTCCAAGAGCCATTATTGTTGTTTGTTCCTGCTGAGAAAATTGCATCAGTGGGTACATTGAATATGGTGACGCTGAGTGTCTCATCAGGTATTGCAATGCTGTTTGAGGAAAGTGTAAGCACAACGGGAATCGCATCTGATTCCTTGCCACTCATCGCTTCAATGAGGATGGCGGGTGCTAATAGCTCAGGCTCAGGCACAGGCTCTGGCTCTGGCTCTGGCTCTGGCTCTGGTTCAGGTTCGGGCTGTAATTCAAGTGTTTCATCATTACCCTCCTCTAGATAGTCAGGGGAAAGCGGTACAGCGTCATCATCAGTTTCAGCCGTTGACGGTTCTACGACCGCAGCATTAAGAATCGTATTGCTTTGTTCGCCATCTTCTTGTGCAAGCGTTTCCTCATCGGGCTTGTTAAGTGGGCTGGCGCGATCACTTGGTGGTGGTTCATTGGCGGTAGGCTCAGCGGCCGATTGCACAGCAAGGGTATCCGCAGTTTCAGCCGCTACGTGTGCTTTGGGCGGTGAGGGACTGTGATAGTCTGTTTCAGTAATTTCTAAATCAGGTATTACAATGGTCAATGCCGGAGGGATTGCGGAGTCGTCGGTGGGTGTGTATTCAATAATACCACCGCGGGGTTCGTTGGCACCTTTATGATGGGGCGTGACGTGCTGTCCATAATGCACATTTGTGAAGTGGTGTTTAACAGACGTCACTTCCGCCGAGCTACTTAAATGTTCTTGTGGCTCGCCAAGTACCTTATTACCATGAGCATCAAACCCCTCTCCATTACCTCCGATCAGGGTATGATTGTTCGTCCATACGTTGTAAGCGTTATTTGCCATGTTCTTGCCCTCAATGTCAGTCAGTGACTGGCTACGTACTAATACAAGTATAGGATATGTGGGGAAAATTAAAAAAACATTAAAATACAATGAAATACGGCTATTATTTAACGTAACTGACCGATTATTCGATCTTTTTTATGACGTTGTTGTCAAGAAATAAAAGCATTTTGAATTCAGCCGGTTGGGGATGATTTGTGGAATCGCATGACACTTTATGTTAGATTACTGCACCATGACGACACATTCCATCCATGTTACTGAACCGATAAATGCCTTCGTTTTCGATTGCGATTGTACGTTGAGCTTTTTAGAGGGTATTGAGGTATTAGCCACTGAAAATGGCGTGGGTGAGCGTGTGGGTGAGTTGACGCGCTATGCAATGAGTGAGGTTGGCTTATTGCCTGATATCTACCAAGAGCGTTTGGCCTTAGTGCGACCGTCTCGTTCACAAACGATTAAGTTAGCCCAGCAATATTACGCATCACGTGTTCCTGAGATTGTATCGTTGATTTCAGTGTTACAAGCATTGGGAAAAGCGGTCTATGTTGTTTCTGCCGGTATTAATCCTGCCGTTAAATTATTTGCGGGTATGCTTGATGTGCCTGCCGACAATGTGTTTGCAGTCGATGTAACATTTACTGAAGCGGGTGATTACGTAGGGTTTGATGCATCTGCGTATCCTTCGCAGCTTGCCGGTAAACGCAAAGTAGCCGACTTAATTAAATTGAAACATCAACGGCTGGTTTGGATTGGCGATGGTATGAATGATCTCGTGGTGAAGCCAGATGTGGAGCGATTTATTGGTTATGGTGGTGCTGAGTACCGCCATAAGATTGCGGAAAATTCTGATTTTTATATCACGTGCAAATCAATGTCACCAGCATTAGCGCTGGGCTTAACGGCACAAGAAGCGACGGCGCTCGACGGTGAGGCGCGTGACTTATTGCAGATCGGCATGTCATTAATCGAAGCGCAATCATTGGAAGTAAGATGAGTTGCGTAAATCCTATATTAAATGACGTATAAGGAGGTCTATTTTGGAAATTAAAGTTGTTGATTTTCAGTCTGCAACAGCACCTGCTGACTTTGAAAAAACTATTAAAGAAACAGGGTTTGGTGTGTTGTCCAATCACCCTATTTCTCCCACCTTAATTGATGGTGTGTATCGTGATTGGGAAGCATTTTTTAATTCCGACGAGCGCTTTGATCCTGCTTATGAATTTAAAAATAGTGATCATTCAGGTTATGTGCCATTTGATCTGTCGGAAACGGCTAAAGGCAATGATATAAAAGACCTTAAAGAATTTTTTCATTATTATTATCCGTGGGGGCGTATTCCTGACAATTTACGTGAGAAAACGGAAGCACTTTGTCAGCAGTTGACCGATCTAGCATCCACCTTATTAGAGTGGATTGAAGCGAATATGCCGACGGACCTTCGCGATAAATTAAGCGAACATTTAAGTGATATGCTTAAAGGATCGAACAAAAATTTATTCAGATTATTACATTATCCTGCACTACAAGGCGACGAGCCGGTTAAAGCGGTGCGTGCAGCAGCGCATGAAGACATTGATTTTTTAACGTTGTTGCCCGCGGCAACTGCAAAAGGACTGGAAGCTCAAGATACGAATGGCAACTGGATACCTGTGCCATGCGACCATGGTTGGATCATTGTCAATGTCGGCGATATGTTGCAAGAATGCACGGCCCATCATTACCCGTCAACAACACATCGCGTGGTAAATCCTAACGGTGAGGCGGCACGTAAGGCGCGCATGTCAATGCCCCTGTTTTTGCACCCACGTAATGAAGTGATCTTATCTGACAAATATACGGCGCAATCATACCGAGAAGAACGCTATCGCGAGTTGGGGTTATTGGCAGAAGGTGAATCCATTGAGCTTTAATAATGAATATTGATGCTATAAAAGACTATTTGCTGAACCTGCAAGACAGTATTTGCCAAGCGCTGGAAACAGTTGATGGTCAGGCAACGTTTTTTGAAGATGCGTGGCAACGTGACGCCGGTGGCGGTGGTCGTACACGTGTACTGACAAACGGTAAAGTATTTGAACAAGCCGGTGTTAATTTCTCGCATGTTTTTGGTGAGGCGTTACCCGCATCGGCATCCGCACACCGTCCCGAGTTAGCGGGTGCTTCTTTTCAAGCGTTGGGTATCTCCATGGTGATGCATCCGTTGAATCCTTACGTGCCAACAACGCATATGAACGTGCGCTTTTTTGTTGCTGAAAAAGAGGGTCAGGATCCTATTTGGTGGTTTGGCGGTGGTTATGATCTGACGCCCTATTATGGCTTTGAAGAAGATTGTGTGCATTGGCATCGGGTGGCAAAAAACGCCTGTGATCAAACAGATCCATTACTCTACCCTAAATTTAAAAAATGGGCAGATGATTATTTCTTTTTAAAGCACCGTAACGAAGCACGTGGTATCGGTGGGTTATTTTTTGATGATTTTAATAGTCATGACTTTGACACTTGCTTTTCTTTTCTTCAGCGCATCGGCGATACCTTTTTAGACGCTTACTTGCCTATCGTCGAAAAACGCAAAGACACACCGTACACCCAGCAGGAACGTGATTTTCAATTGTATCGTCGTGGCCGCTATGTCGAATTTAATTTGGTTTATGATCGCGGTACCTTATTTGGCCTGCAATCAGGCGGTCGTACCGAATCTAYTTTAATGTCACTGCCGCCGGTGGTGAATTGGCGCTATGATTGGCAGCCGGAAGCCGGGTCGCCTGAAGCGGCATTGTATAACGATTTTCTGCCCGCACATGATTGGCTTGAATAGTATAATCAAAGTGTAACTAATTGATTTTATATATATTTATTAGAACTAGTTCTAATTACTATTGAAACTAGTTCTAATGTAGGCTATGCTTGCATTATGATTAATCAGGCTAAAGCAATTCAGGCATTTTTGCTTTCTCATATAGAGGCGCATCCTTCTGATATTGTGGTGTCGACGATGCGTAAATTCAACGTTAGTCGGACTACGGTGCGTCGTCATCTAGGCTATTTGATAGCAGACAATAAAGTAATCATGTCAGGTACGACGCGACAGGTGAGGTATTATTTGGCGTCCGACTTTGATCGAACGATTCATGTTGACATAAAGAAATCAACGGATGAATTTCAGATCTGGAAACGCTATTTTGATGCAATGGTATTAGCATTAAGTAGAACAAGTACCTACGATATTTGTGAATATGCATTTACTAAAATGGTGAATAATGCGATTGATCACTCACAAGGAAAAAACATATGGATCACTAGTGCGTTAGCAGATGATCGTATTAAATTTATAATTAAAGATGATGGCCTCGGTGCATTTTACACGCTTGGAAAGGTTCTGGGCATTGATGACTACCGTGAAATCATTTTGGAATTGACTAAGGGTAAGCTCACGCGTGATGCAAGCAATCATGCGGGTGAAGGTATATTTTTTACGTCCAAATCAGTAGACCTATTTGAAATCAAAGCAAATGGATACCATTATCTATGTGATAATGATGTGGATGATTGGTTTTTGTCTAAGAATGATGGGGTATGTAAAGGTACGGAAATCATATTTGAAATTGCATTGAGCTCAGTGAAAACATTAGTTTCAACTTTTCAGGCATTTCAAGACATAGAAACCCTTGATTTCGATCGTACACATATTCGTGTTGATCTTGCTAAGCTAGGTAGAGATAGTTTGATATCAAGGTCTGAAGCCAAACGAATATTGCGGAATTTACAGGGTAAATTTAACCATATTATGCTCGATTTTTCGCGCATACGTATTGTGGGGCAAGGATTTGTTGATGAAGTGTTTCGTGTATTTACGTTACAACATCCAGAGATTAAGATTGACTATTGTAACGCGAATGAAGATGTTGATTTTATGATTAAGCGCAACTTAAACAATTAAGGAAGCAGTGATGTCCATACTATTTACCATTTCAGATTTACAAAAGCTGATTGCTGATATCACGCTACCTGAATTTTTTAAGCAGGCAATTGCAGCATTAAAAGATGATTTTGGTCGTTGGCAGGAATATGACATGATACCGCGTGTGGCGACACATTATCCGCACGGTGTCATTGAGCTTATGCCGATATCGGATGACACGTATTATGCGTATAAATACGTGAATGGTCATCCGTACAATCCACAAGATAATAAATTAACGGTGACAGCGGTGGGTATGTTGGCGGATGTTGCGTCGGGTTATCCGCTACTGATTTCAGAAATGACGGTGTTAACAGCGATTCGTACCGCAGCTACGTCGGCATTAGCCTCTACCTATCTTGCAAAAAAGAAAAGCGCTAATTTTGGTATTGTGGGTACCGGTTCACAAGCGGAATTTCAAGCCATTGCACACCAAGTGGCGTTGGGTATTGAGCATGTTTTTTATTATGACCTTGACCCTGACGCCATGGCAAAATTCGAGCAAAATTTAGCAGGATATGATCTGCAATTAACAGCGTGTTCCAGCGTTGAAGAAGTAGTTGCCGCGAGTGATTTGGTGACCACGGCCACAGCAGACAAGGCGGCAGCACGTATTTTACACGACGCAATGATAAAAAAAGGAATGCACATTAACGGCATCGGTGGTGATTGCCCCGGTAAAACAGAAGTGGGTATTAACCTTTTAAAGCGCAGTAAAATTGTTGTTGAATATATTGATCAATCGATAATTGAAGGTGAAATACAAAACCTAACACCCGATGACGTATATGCGGAGTTGTGGCAGTTGGTTTGTGGTGATAAACCGGGCCGTGAATCTGAAGATGAAGTGACGTTGTTTGATTCGGTGGGTATTGCGCTTGAAGATTATTCCATCCTAAGGCTTGTTTATAAACTAATCACGGAGCGTCAATTAGGGCGGCAAGTTGATTTAATACCTCAGCTCGAAGATCCCAAGAATTTGTTTGGGTTGCTCGTATAAAATGCCCTTGAAATGTCGCCGGCAATTTGGTTAGATAAGCGCTCTTTTTTTCTGATAGCGGTATTGAAGGTGATGTCAACAGGAGCACAGGGTGCACACGGATTTTGTTGTCTCTTTCCATTGACGCGATATGGTTATTGTTAATAAAAGAGAAAATGAAGACTCTCCTGAAGCAGTTTCCGTTGAAAAGCCTGTTCACGTGAAGGGACTTGTAACGGATGAGGTAATGCTGGGCCAGCTTTGGGCCGCAATTGAGAGCAAAAAGGATGCGTTATCGCTTGTGCGCGATGAAAAAGGGGCTGTATCACTTAGCTATGTGACGCCTAGTAGTTAAGGTAAGCGCCCATTGCTCTTTTGTTTCGACTTGCTCGATTATAAAATCAGGCTCGTAGGCATGGGTGATCGCTTGTATTTCGTGTTCTAATATTCCGGAGAGAATTAAACTGCCTTGTGGTTTGATTAGCTTAGCAAATACGGGCTCAAGTTCGATGAGTGGGTTTGATAAAATATTGGCAATAATCACATCGGCTTGTATCAATGGGAAGTGGTTGGGGGTGCAGACGGTAAGATTGTTGCTGCTGATGTCATCATTCAGTTGCGCATTATTATTAGTGGCGATTAATGCTTGTTCATCATGATCCGTCGCGTATACGTGCTTGGCGCCGAGCATGACGGCGGCGAGTGCTAAAATGCCTGAGCCGCAACCGTAATCAATTACTATTTTACCGTTAGGTGGTTTGTGTGCCAGCCAATCAAGGCACAGGCTGGTGGTGGGGTGGGTGCCCGTTCCGAAGGCAAGGCCGGGATCAATGCGCACCACGATGCCATCTAGAGGTTCTTCATGCCAGTTGGGACAAATCCATAACTGATCAGCGTAGCATTGTGGTTTGAAGTGCTGTTGTGTTTTGCGTACCCAGTCTTCATCCGCTATTTTCTCGATGCGGTAATTAATGACATCATGCCCACCTAACAGCTGCTTTAAATCCGCAATCACCGTGCGCGGTGAAATTGTATCGGTAAACAATGCTTTAACGTTCACATTCTCCCACAGTGGTGTTTCGTTGGGATTAATCTGAAAGATGGCATTGTCTTTAGCATCTTCTAAGGTAACGGATAGCGCGTCTAGCTCGGTCAGTCCATCGGCAATTAGTTCGGCATCGTCAGCATTGGATAGGATGCTAATCTCGATATAGGGCATTATTCTTCCGCAGCTAATTTTTTCTCAAGGTAATGAATATTTTGGCAACCGTCACGGAAATTTTTGTCATTAATAATCTCTTGTTGCAGTGGCAAATTGGTTTTAATGCCTTCGATGACGGTCTCGCTGAGTGCGTTATTCATTTTGTTGAGTGCTTCTTCGCGTGTGCTGCCATAAGCGATAATTTTGCCGATCATGGAGTCATAATAAGGGGGTACGCGGTAACCGTTGTAAATATGTGAGTCGACACGCACGCCAAACCCGCCGGGTGCGTGGAATTGTTCGATTGTGCCAGGGCAGGGCATAAAGGTTTTAGGATCTTCAGCATTGACGCGGCATTCGATGGCATGGCCTTTTATTTTAATGTCTTCTTGTTTAAGGGTGAGCGGCATGCCGGCAGCAATTTTGAGTTGTTGTTTGATGAGGTCAATGCCCGTGATCATTTCGGTGACGGGATGCTCGACTTGGATGCGCGTATTCATTTCAATGAAATAAAATTCGCCATTTTCAAAGAGAAATTCGAAGGTGCCTGCGCCGGAATAATTAATCGCGATACACGCATCGACACAGCGTTTGCCGATTTTGTTACGTTGTTCCTCAGTGATGCCGGGCGCGGGTGCTTCTTCAAGTACTTTTTGGTGACGGCGTTGCATAGAGCAATCGCGTTCGCCTAAGTGAATAGCATGGCCTTGACCGTCTGAGAGTATTTGGATTTCAATGTGGCGTGGGTTCTCGAGAAATTTTTCCATGTAGACTTCATCGGTGCCAAAGGCGGCTGCCGCTTCTGTTTTGGTCGTTGCAATGGTGCTAATGAGTTCGTCTTCGGAGCGCACCACGCGCATGCCGCGACCACCGCCACCGCCGGATGCTTTAACGATTAAGGGGTAGCCAATGTCACGTCCGAGTTGTAAGTTGTGTTCGTTGTCGCTCGTTAACGCACCGTCTGAACCAGGAATACAGGGGATGCCGGCTTTTTTCATGGATTTAATGGCCGATACTTTATTTCCCATTAAATTAATGGTTTCTGCTTTAGGTCCGATAAAAACAAAGCCACCTTTTTCAACTTGTTCAGAAAAGTCTGCATTTTCGGCGAGGAAACCATAGCCGGGGTGAATCGCATCGGCATGCGCCACTTCGGCGGCGCTAATAACTGCGGGAATGTTAAGGTAGCTATCCGTTGAGTTGGCAGGACCAATACACACGGCTTCATCAGCGAGGCGCACGTGCATTAAATCACGATCTGCTGTGGAATAAACAGCGACTGTTTTGATGCCCATTTCTTTGCAGGCACGCAGGACGCGTAATGCAATTTCGCCGCGATTTGCAATCAAGATCTTCTCAAACATAATCTTACTCGCCTGTGTCGATGATGAAGAGTGGTTGATCGTACTCAACCGGCGTACCGTTTTCTACGAGGCGTGCACTCAGGACGCCAGCGACGTCGGCTTCGATTTTATTAAACATTTTCATTGCTTCGATAAGACAGAGTGTGTCACCCACTTCGATGTGTTGACCAACCGAAACAAAGGGTTTTGCGCCAGGTGTTGGTGCGAGATAGGCGGTGCCTACCATCGGTGATTTGAGTTGATGGCCGTCATGCACAGGCGCAGCGGCAGGCTCGGGGCCGTTTGTTGCGGCGGGCGCAGCAGCTGCTAGTGGTGCGGCAGCAACGGGTTGCATGAGCGCTGCCGGTGCTGGAAAGCTGGTTTGGCAGCTAATGCGCACGGACTCATCGCCAGAGGTGACTTCCAATTCGCCGATGCCCGTTTCTTTAACGAGCTCAATGAGTTTTCTAATCTTACGTGTATCCATAGCGATACCTCTTGTTAGTCTGATTCGTTTGTTAAATAGTCATTTGCCGCCATCAGCGCTAAGTCGTAGCTGTAGGGGCCAAAGCCTGAAATTTTTCCGAGTGCAATATCCGAAAGGTAGGATTTTGTCCTGAATTCTTCGCGTGCGTCAGTGTTACTGAGGTGCAGTTCGATGAAGGGTATTTTAACGGCTAATAAGGCATCGCGGAGCGCGACGCTGGTGTGGGTAAATGCGGCTGGATTAATGATAATAAAATCTACTTTATCACGTGATTCTTGGATAATATCAACCAGCTCATGTTCAGCATTTGACTGTAAATGTGTTAATTTATGCCCCATCTTGCTACCATCTGCAGTTAACTTACCAATGATCTCATCGAGCGTCGCCGCACCGTAGATATTCGTTTCTCGGGTACCCAAAAGGTTCAAATTTGGCCCGTTAATGACAAGTATAGTAGACATGACGCTATTTTGCCGAAGATTTTGTGTAAAGTCTAGCTAAATGTTGATTTGTTAGCATGATGCCTGCACGTTCGCGTATGTTAGCCACAAGAAGGCGCCATCATCCCATCTGACCATGCGTTGAACATACAATTGATAGGCATCAATGCAGACATTACTATGCCCGTTACTGTTAAGGCAGGTCAATTCAGGGTGGGGGTTGTCATGAGGCATATTATAGTACAACAGTTAAATGTTGTTGAGGCGGGTGTTCCTGTCTCGACTGAGCCTAAAGAAGTAGATCAAGAAAAGAGCCAAATTTGGGGTGGCAGTGTGTTTGCGCAGATACGTGATGTCAGTGTATTTGCGACAGAGCTCAAATAGTTATTCAA
>NVSS01000004.1 GCA_002732805.1 Coxiella sp. (in: g-proteobacteria) | reverse complement strand
CAAGGCACCGGCGTCGTTGCCGTTGCTGCTATTCTTGCTGCTACTCGACGCACTAACGTTCCCTTACAAGAACAACGCATCATTATTTTTGGTGCCGGTACGGCAGGTATGGGCATTGCCGAGCTCATTCACAAAATGCTCGTGCGCATGGGCATGACGGACGCCGATGCCAATCGCTGTTTTTGGTTACTTGATAGCAGCGGCCTTATTTCCGATCACGTAGCTGATTCGCACCCCAATCACACACAATACCTACGCTCAGCTGATGAGCTCGCTGACTGGGACATTGAAAACCTGCAACATATTGAACTATTTGACGTCGTGCGCCATGTTAAACCAACCGTCCTTATCGGCTCATCAACTGTTCAAGGTGCCTTTAATGAAGCAATCATTAAAGAAATGGCAAAACATGTCGAGCAACCCATTATTTTTCCATTATCCAACCCAACCGAACGCTCCGAAGCAACGCCAGCTGACCTACTCAAGTGGACAAACGGCAACGCATTAATCGCGACCGGCAGTCCGTTTGATCCGGTTGACTATGACGGAAATACCATCGTTATCAGCCAATGTAATAATTTTTTAGCCTTTCCTGGTCTCGGGCTAGGTATTTTAGCCGTCAATGCTACCAGCGTTTGCGACAACATGCTGTGGGCCGCCAGTGAAGCCTTAAGCGAATACACTAAATTTCAGCCCCACACGTTATTACCCACCATTAGCCAAGCAACTGATGCCTCACGCCAAGTGGCCATCGCCGTCGCCAAAGCAGCCATCAAAGCTGGGCTTGCCGAGAAAGATCCCAACCTCAGCGTTGAACAGCGCGTTGATAACACGCGCTGGGAGCCCCACTATTTGCCCTACCGCCTTGTTGACTAGACTGTAAGATCACAGGGACCAGGCAGCATAAGATGACGACGCTCTGTCTCTGGAGATGCGGTAGGGGAAGACCTCGGGGTCGCCGAAAAGAATGTAAGATGTTCCGTTTTCGTTTCAAGCACAACAGGCTTCGCCAATTTTTTGGTGACGAGTGCAGCACCGCCCACTACGACCGCCGTTACGGCTAGCGCTGCAATTAATTTAGCGGTGAGTATCACCATGCCTTTTGCTAAGAGCCATGCGATTGGCGGCACAAAATAGGCGACGACACCTATCGATACCGCACCGACCATAGCAGCCGTGATCACGGCCGCTTTTTTCTTCATCGATAGTTGGTCCCAATTATACGTCATACTTTGCCATCGCGATAACGGTTGCTCTTCAATCAGCGTAGCAGTTAATTTGCTCCTCCTGTCCTGCGCCGGTGTTAAATTAGCAACGGCACCTGTGACGACACGGTTTGTCATCATCTGCTGAGTGGCTAACGCAAAACCATCCGGGCAAAGTTGAATTACCTCGGCACCCTCTGATTGCGCCACGTGCGGATCTCTAGCTGTAATCGCACGCATGGCTAATGAACCGTAATTTGAAATATTATCAAGAAAATACTTAGGTAGAAAACCTAAGGTGGATTCTTGTGCGTCCGTGACCGACGCAAACTGTGCCATTACTTGGTTAGCAACGTGACCCATCACAGAATTAGGGTCAACCTCACCATATACATTTGGTTCGGCCTTAATCGATTCTGCTGTAATATGCTGAGTTAATGCGTTAAAGTACGCGTATAAACGTTTCAATACCACATTAAATTCATGTTTGCTATACGTGGATCTGGGGTTATATTCAAGATCCTGAAGCTCTTCTGAAATAGCATACGTCATTGCAGGTGGCCTTGCATTAGGGTCCTTGAGCGCCATAAAATCCGCATGCAACAATTTAGTGAATAATATATTCATAACGTCAACATGTGATATATCACCCTCGACCGCCACTAATGCGCGAATTAACGCATGTAAAATGTCAGATTCTTTTCGTCTATATCCATAATTTAATTGTGTAATAGTGCCTAAATTCTGCGCCCATCGCTGCAGACAGACATCGATCTTAGCTTGATTATGGATAGGCGCTTTATCCACTAAAATAGAGCGACTGCGTAATCGCGCACGTGCGGCTTCGTCTAACGTGAAATTCAAACACACACTATTATTCGCATGCCGAAAGTACCTCAATACACGATCTACTACCGCATTCCCTAATAGCTGAAGGTTAAGGAATGACAGCCCTTCTTCTCCCAACCGCTGTAATCCGTTGTATAAAAAAGCGGGCATGTGCAATACATCAAGTGACTCTACGTATTCAGCATTCGGGTATTTTTTTTCTAACCATGCATTTAAACGAATCAATAATAGCGTCACGCCTTGATGATTATTTGTCGATTCAGCAAGCGTATCAAATGCACTCAGATAACGTTCTGCCATGCTGTTAAGCTGACCCAACGGCGTGTAAATATTATAACTTAATTGTTGACCCTCCAAACTCTCTTCAGTAAACGTAAGCGTTGGTTCCAGCGCACTGCGCTCACCCGTACTTGACTCAACCTCAATCGTAAGGAATTGCCTGGGTACACGCCTATCATACAACGCATCCTCATGTTCTTTGTCATCAAATTTATGTTCAAGGATAAGGTAGTGAAAAAATAAATGTAATCGCCGCAAACTGGCCAGGGATCCATCATCCCACTCCGCTGATTCACCTCGTAAATCATCAAGTTTGAAAAGCGCGTCTAATGCATCAAGTAAAAAATGAGGTAATATAATTTTGTGATCACGGCCTTCATAGGTATCTGAAGGTCCACCATTATGAATAAGCCATTCATTAAGTCGCTTTAATAGACCAGATCTCATACTCACCTCCCTTAAGGAAACCTTAAACGAATTAGCGTATTAAATCCTATAATAGTAGTGTTCCATCACTACATCACACTTCCTTGCAGACACTAAAAAAAAACCATCAAAACCGGTTCACTTTCTATCCATGTATGCAGTATAATGGAACCCAATCAAATCACCGATGACACATATCAACGATCAGGGAAGATCACTTAAGTACAAGGAGCATGGCCATGATAATGCCGGTAAAACAAGTAGTTGATAAACGTTCTTTCTCTAACAAGTGTAAATACTGCCGTATATCAACACTGTGCCTTCCCGCTAAGGTTGAAAAAAAAACGTTAAAGAAAATTAATGAATTAAAATTTAACTCAAGAGTCTTAAAACCTGGCGAATATCTATGCCGTCAAGGTGAACTCAGCAAGAACTTATTTGCCTTACCATCTGGACCTCTAAAAAGCTTTACTACAAAAGCTGACGGTCAAGAGTATATCATGGGCTTCCACGCGCCTCCTGAACTTTTTGGATGGGAGGGTATTGATCAATCGCAGAAATCGCTGTCAATCATTGCGCTCGACCATAGTAACGTGTGTGAAATCCCCCTTGAGAAACTGGCGACCGTTGGCGCTCTTATTCCTGGGCTTGAAGCCCAAATTCTACATCTTGTGAGTCAGCGCATTCGCAGAGATAATTTAAACCTATTACGCACCAGCGCCGAACAACGCGTTGCGAGCTTCTTACTCCAATTATCCGAGCAAAATTCGTTACTGGGCTACCCCTTCTATTTATGCCGCTTGAAAATGACGCACCAAGACATTGCAAACTATTTGCGAATTGCACCTGAAACTATCAGTCGCACCTTTCGCACTCTGCAAAAGAAAGGGCTCATTAAAGCCGTACGCAAAAAAATATTCCTTAACGATATTGATGGACTCAAACATATTGGTGAATTCGATATTGATTATGTGGGGCCGACCAATCAAGATATCCCGCGAGATAAAATCGATATGTCCGCAAGCGAGTTTGAAGAAGAAATCGTGACAGATCAGTTTTAAAATGGAAATTAGCGCAAAGTATGTGTCACAAATTGGTGTCACATATGGCTATATTCAAGATATTTTAAATTGGTGTCACATATGGCTATATTCAAGATATTTTATGAGAATCAATTAGATGATAATCAGTTTCGCCATATTCAGTATGGCCAAATAATGTTGCACATAAGCATTCCGGATATGTACACCAGAATGGCCATACTGAATATGCCAAAAAATCAAAACTATCTAACTGATAAAATGCATTAAACATTGAATATAGCCATTTGTGACACCTAAACCTTTGTGACACCTAAACCTTCTGAATATGCCAAAAAATCAAAACTATCTAACTGATAAAATGCATTAAACATTGAATATAGCCATTTGTGACACCTAAACCACCTAAACCATACTCAATTAGGCAGCGCCGTCATCTGCCAACGCCAACGCCAAACCACAGCAATCGCACCGAGCAAAAAGGCGATCGACTGGGCAATGCTAAATCCGTAAATACCCAAAGGCGTCTCGAAGGCCAACACATACCCCATACCCACGCCAATGACCCACACCACGACGATGCCCGATACCATCGGAAATCGCGTATCATACAAACCACGTAAAGAGCCAGACATTAAATTTCGCACACTATCAAACAAATAAACAAAGGCATTTATAAAAAATAAGGTTGAGATCACATGCTGTAAAGATTTCTGATAAGCCAGATTTTGTTGACTCATGTAAATATGTGTTAAGTGTGTCGGCAAAAGGATAAACACCAACATACCAATCACCACAAATATGAGTGCACCCCCCGTACTAATTCTATTGACCTTATTAATATTGACATATTCTTTAGCGCCCATGGAGTGTCCCACCACAATCGCCGCCGCTTCAGCAAACGAAAAAATAGGGACAATAAACACCATCATGATCTGTTGTACGACTTGCCATGCCGCCAAATCATTAATACTCAACAGCCCGATAAGAATCGTAATCACAAAAAAACCAATCAGTTCACCACCAAATTGGATGCTCATCGGCCAGCCCACACGCCACAGTGTCTTTATTAACGTCCAGTCACGCGTACGCTTCAGTTTAAAGAGGCCATAGACATGCATATCTTTTTGTAATGCATAGGCGGCCAATAGATAGAGCAAAGATACCGAATCCTGCACTAAAATAGCATAAGCAAAACCTGAAATACCACACGCCGGTGCACCCCAATGACCAAAAATTAATGCGTAAGCCACGAACATAAAGCAGGTGACACCCAGCACGCTGGCAATCACAACATTTAAAATCTTAGAGACCGCAAACATAAACTGCGACATACAGGTAAAGAGCAACATTGGCACGGCCATCCACACCAATGCATGAAAATAGCGTGCTACGTAAACGACTAGCTTAGGATCTTGTCCAAAATGCGTTAAAATTCGGCCAAAATACCAAAATAATAAAATCAATGGAATCGCTAGTAGCAGCGCTAACAAAGCAGATTGTTGCACGATATCACCAATCTCTGTGAACTTCTTCGCACCATAATTACGCCCTACCACCACACCCACTGAAAAAAGGACGAACATGAAAATAACCACAACGGTATAATACGATGCCGTAATCAACGCACTGGCTGCCAGCACGTCATGACCGAGGCGTGACACCATGACCATTCCAACAAATATGCTGATCATATTAATGATACGTGCACCTGCCATCGGAAATGCGATTTTTAAAATACGTTTGGTAATTTGTTTCGTTGTTTCCATGGTAGCGTTCTACAATTCCTTAGGCTTTAAAAGGTAGGCGTTGATAACTTCTGAATGGGGTAAATTGGGTAGCATATTATTGAGTGGCTCAATATGAAAGGACAACGGCAATGACAATTCAGGGTACATGCGATCCGTAATATAAATATACTGTTGGTGTAACGGCACCTCGTGTAACAGTGACCGTTGTGTCAACGGCGCTGTCATATATAAGTGGCTTAACGACAAACGATAAAAACTATAGAATGACTGAAATGTCGTATTATCATAACCCGACACATAATAGCTTGGCCCTGCAAACAGTGGATGGTATTCCGTCACAAACTCAGTCGGGTAGTCCATCCAATGATAGGTTGAAACAGCCCAAAACCGACCGTCTATGTAATGAATCTTGAGTAGTTTCATTGTATTTGCTATGTCTGTATGGGGCGATAGCTGAATATAACTATCCACATGGTAATTTAGGAATGAGGCGACCGTATCGGCCGCAAAGTCAAATGCATTATCGTAAGCCAATATTTGGTTATACGGAATGCCGCTATAATAAACGATTGGCGCCCAATACTTACGATCATTAAAGATGAATTTGGCATGCGGATAGATCTGATGCAACATCGCGACGTCATGGCCAAACAACTTCCATGCATGTGATCGTCTCAAAGTTTTGGGCACCCACTTATGCGGTAGATGATTAATACCGACGGCTAAGATCGCAATATAAACGACACACATCACTAACACCATGGCATACGCATTAATTTTAAGCCACACTTGTTGCTTTGATGTCACCAAGTAGTGGACTACTACAATAATACCTGAGGCATAAGCCACCACGGCCCAATTCGCATAAGCACGCGCCAACAATGCTTCGATACAAATGGCAACTAACATAATCAACGAAAAACAACGCAAGAAATTAAACCGCCAATCCTGATTAACATAGGATTTCCGAAAGAGTAACCAGATCAATAGTGGGAAAAATATGGGACTAAAAACACCAAGCTGCGAAAATAGAAAGTTAAATAGCCTACCCAGATGAAAGCTAGGTCCTGTAATATTAACATTGTGATGGAGCAAATGTCCTAATGAGGCAAAATGATGTTGTGCATTCCAGAGAATATTAGGCAGTAATACAGCAGCACTAATTAAAATGGATAGATAGAGATAAGGAGATTTCAACAAATAACGCTTATCACTTTGTATAATAAAAAATACGATCAATGACACCCAAAATATCAATGCCGTGTACTTTGCTAAGCTACCGACACCAATGGCAATACCCAAGATCACCCAGTTGAATACGCTGGATTTCTCAAGAACACGCACACACAAATACAATGCCAACGACCAAAACATCAGTAATAACGCATCTGTGGACATTAACAAAGCGCCAAAGCTCACGGCCAACAACACCGTGAAACTGAATAGCACCCAGGCAGCCACCTCACGACAAAATAAACGTTTTGCGGTCGCATATAGCAAAATGCTCGTTATTAAATAACAAACCGGTGAAAATAAACGTACCTGTGCTAATGGATAGCCGTGAATAAGTGCTGTCGATGACGCAATGACCCACGCGATAAACGGTGGTTTTGAGTGGTACCCCCATGCAACATGCTTACTCCATACCGCATATTGAATCTCATCAACACCGAGTGGGATACCCGAAAAAAAGACAACGAATAGACGCACCAAAAAAACACAAATAACAAACACCCAAAGTAAGGCATAACGTTTTTGTATGTTTTCCTGTTGCGCATCAAACATATTAGTGTTCTCTTGTTTCGCTAAATTCAATGGCCGACCATTCCTCCATGACAATCTCCAAGTTGACACGTGAGGGTGCCAAATAGGTCAATTGGTTAGCGCCATCATACGCCAAATTTCGTTCTTGCTGCCGTTTAAATTGATCTAATACCTTCGTATCTTCGCAATATACCCAGCGTGCCGTTACCGTATTGGTGGTTTCATAAACACAATTCACGTTATATTCACTTTGCAAACGATAAGCAACCACGTCAAACTGTAAGACACCAATCGCCCCCAATACCAGATCATTACGGTTAATGGGTCGGAATATTTGTGTCGCACCTTCTTCCGATAACTGAACAAGTCCTTTAAGCAGTGCTTTTTGTTTGAGTGGGTCCTTTAGGCGTACGCTACGAAATAATTCCGGTGCGAAATTAGGTATGCCCATAAATTTAAGTGATTCGCCTTGTGTAAACGTATCACCAATTTGAATCGTACCATGATTGTGTAGACCAATAATGTCGCCCGCCACCGCATGCTCTGTATTGTCACGTTGCCCTGCCATGAACGTCAGTGCATTATTAATTTGTACACTTTTACCGAGGCGCAAATGCTGCATTTTCATACCTTTGGTATACTCGCCTGACACAATACGCAAGAATGCAATACGATCACGATGCTGTGGATCCATATTGGCTTGTATCTTAAACACAAAGCCGCTGAATTTGGGGTCATCTGCATGCACCAGCCGCTCTTGGCTTTCGCGTGGCAATGGCGCAGGTGCATAATTGACAAAGCCATCTAATAATTCACGCACACCAAAGTTATTAATCGCGGAACCAAAATAAACCGGTGTTTGTGTCCCCTTTAGGTAGTCGTCCAAATTAAATTCGTGGCTCGCACCACGCACCAATTCAACTTCCTCGCGTAATTCCTCAACGCCATCACCCAGGTACTCAACAAGCGCCTTATTGTCAATCCCTTCAATGCGCTTGATCTTTCCAATATTCGCATTACGACCAGACTCATACAAATAAATAGCATCCTCAGAAATATGATAAATACCTTTAAAGGCTTTACCCATACCAATGGGCCAGGTAATCGGTGCACACTGAATATTGAGAATGTCTTCGATTTCATCTAAGAGTTCAATGGGAGAGCGACTTTCACGATCCATTTTATTAATGAAGGTTAAAATAGGTGTATTACGTAATCGGCAAACCTCCATTAATTTAATCGTACGTGGCTCAACACCTTTGGCCCCGTCAATAACCATTAAGGCAGAGTCCACGGCTGTCAACGTACGGTACGTATCCTCACTAAAATCAGCATGGCCCGGCGTATCCAATAAATTAATTAAGCGTTCTTTATACGGGAATTGCATCACCGACGTCGTCACTGAGATACCACGTTGTTTCTCAAGCTCTAACCAATCTGAGGTCGCATGACGCGACGCTTTACGGCCCTTCACCGTACCGGCGAGCTGAATGGCACCACCGAACAACAGTAGTTTCTCCGTTAAGGTGGTCTTACCGGCATCCGGATGTGAAATAATGGCAAATGTACGGCGGCTCTGTGTCGTGTTCAATGGATTCATTTAATACCTCAAGAAATGCGTCGTATCATATAGGCATAGATCGCCAGAAACAATACGGTTGGGCATAATGCCGCTAAAATAGGTGGAAATTGATAAATTAAGGTAATGGGGCCAAAAAAACGATTCAACATATAAAATACGATTCCGACGGAAATTCCAGTCACCAATCGCACCATCACACCAACACTACGCAACGAACCAAAAACAAAAGGAAGGCCCAAACAAATCATCACCAACGTCGTTAGAGGCTGTATCACGCGCTGCCAAAAGGTTAATTTAAAGATCGTGGAAATTAGACCAACCGATTCACGCGCCTTAATCATATACCACAGCGCCACCACAGAACCACCCAAGGACATATTCTGAAATTTATGTAATTTATTAGGTGAAATACTTAAATTTAACCAGGCGCTTGCACGATGAGAAACGCGTGTCTGATGCCCTGTCAACAAAGTGGTTGACACATCATGCATTTGCCAACGCTGTCCAATACGCTCAGCAGTTTTCGCAAATAGCAGTTTTGACAATTGCTTGCCGTTAAAAAAGAATTCATTAATATTTGCTATTTTATTGGCGCTCGTCGCATTGCCGATATAAATATAGGCATTGTCATGATGCAACCAAATACGTTGATCCGATACAAACGGATTGGGGCGATTCAATGCAGTCGCACGTATGATTTCAGCATTTCTTTGTAACCAAGGCGCCACACCTTCACCGATTGCTGTCACAAAAACCAACATAATAAGCGCTGCTTTTACGACAGACCACGTAATTTGACCGACTGAGATACCATTGGCACGCATGACCGTCAGCTCACCGCCCGAGGCCAAACGCCCCAGCCCAATTAAACAACCGATAAACGCTGTAATGGGAAATGCCATATAGATTATTGCAGGTAATCCCATCACCACATACAAAAGCATTTTTGAAACGGTATACTGATCACTCCCCACGGCTGATAGTTGAGAGAGTATTTGCGCAAAACATTCAACACCCGTAAAAATAAAGACCACAAGCAGTGTTGCTGAAATCACCATGTTTCGCAAATAACGATTTAATATATGCATCACGATATCCTAAAAAATAGTCGTGTACGGTCCCATCCAACACGCCACGCAAATAATGCCAGCATCACAATAAACATCGTGCCATGTATCCACCACATACCGATGTAACTGGGTATCACGCCTTTCTCGATCCATGCCCGACTCAGAAAAATCATAGTGGCATAAAAGATATACAGAACAATAGCCGGTAACATACTCACATACGAGCCACGGCGTGGATCCACTTTACTCATGGCCACCGCAATCATCGCTGAAATAAGTACGGAGATAGGAATCGCAAGACGTAGCTGCCACTCAGCAGCGGCGCGTTTATCATGATCACGTAACGCCGCTAAGCGCGACATAGGCAAGGTAAAGGTAAGCTCTTTATGGTTTAATGTGCGCTTATGATAGTTTTGCCCATGCACTAAATCACTTAAAATATTAACACCATATTGGTTGAACTGTGACACGGTCATTGTTGCTGTTCCCGCCGCCCCATTAAATCGCGTTCCATTTTTTACCACTATAAATTTACCGGACGTATCCGGTCGTGTGGCTTGGTACGCTTCATCTGCTTTAACAATATCCCACTTCGGCGGATCACCAACGGACTGGCTGTGGCTCGCAAGTGCCAAAAAAACATCTTTAACCTTATTCCGGCCATGATCAACTTGCTCGACATAAACCACACGCCCAGTACCAAAATCTTCAAAACGGTGAGGCACCAATGTACCAATTTTAAAATTGTTGATCGCCTGTAATTTTAAATGTTGTGTGAACCACATGGCGCGTGGCCCCACCCATACCGATAGCCATGCCGAAAATCCCGCTACCACAATCGCGAGGCTTAGTACGATGACAACTTGCCGCATTAAGCTCATACCACAGGCGGTCATGACCGTCATTTCATTGTCCGTGTATAAACGGCCAATACCAATTAAGATTCCTAAAAATAGGGCTAAGGGCAGCACATAGGTGAAAAGCGCCGGTAATTGCAACGCCACAATCGTCATCGCTGTACCAATCGAATAACGGCCGGCGGCGACTTCTTTTAAAAAATGTGAAAATTCATTAATCACCAAGACCGATACAAGAATAATAACAATGATCAGCATGCATAAAAAAATTTCACGGCAGATATAGCGAAACAAAATCATGTTGTGAGAGCACCCTTGCTGTAGCCTGGCTAGAAGACCGCATTGTAGCAGCTATTACCGCTAACAAGCTAGGGCGCGTCCCTACCTGAACATGGTGTTCTTTGTTTGATCACCCCGGTCGTATTCTGGCCATTTTTGCGTACATTTATAAAGTTTCAGTGGGGTCGCTGTCGCTGGATCTGAAGCGCCACTCGTCTCTGTTTTCCACAGTGTTGCCGTGCGACTTGTGCAACGCTCTTAAAACACTGGCGACCTATTTTGCTCTAGCGTTGGTCGACTCATCCAAAGGTGTATTGTGCTGATTTAGGAAGCTTGCTCACATCAATTACAGATACATCTGACTTCGACCCGATATAATAATCACCCGTTCTTGCTGAAGATGTCAGAGCATTTAACTCGGGTGCGTCAATATGCCAGGGCGCACTGGTTATTAACACACCCTCTTTTGCAAGGTGATGCTCAATAAGCCATGCCAGAAAATTTCCTGGGGCACCAAATAATTCAAAAAAAATTGTTTTAAACTTATGACCCTGAAAGGGATTTGGATTGGCGTCTGGTAACGTATTGACGTCACATAACAAATCCGGAATGAAATCACCATGACTGTTTATATCGATAAGGTACTCATTATCCTCATGCACGTCAGCATGTTGAGATGTGCGATAGTCTGAGCAATGACCACAACCCACAACAAGCGTATCATGCTGAGCACCCAATTCATGGTAAGTGGTCACTGGCTGCTGCAACTCATTGAATTTCATTATACTATCTACCCCCGCTATCCCAAGTTAATACCGATAACATCCCTAAGTTGTCGGCAGCATAACTGACGGTGATCAAAAATGAAACAGAACGTGCAACGCGCTGTTTTTTCAGTGAAACTAAACGGCACAATCTTTGCACTTAGACAGCAATTGCGGTAAATTCACTCATTACAACGGTAACCAGGACCACCAATAGCATGCAGACACAATATAGCCCTACCGATATCGAAGCCCATTGGTCTAAACAATGGGAAAGCCAAGGTCATTTTCAGCCCAGCGACAGTGGTGAGGCTTATGCCATTGCCCTACCCCCACCTAATGTCACCGGCACACTACACATGGGCCATGGCTTTCAATATTCATTGATGGACGCGCTCATTCGCCGCGCCCGCATGCAAGGCAAAAATACATTATGGCAGCCCGGTACCGATCATGCGGGTATCGCGACGCAAATGGTCGTTGAACGCCAACTCGAACAACAAAACTTAACTCGACACGATTTAGGCCGCGAGCCGTTTATCGAAAAAATTTGGCAATGGCGCGAACAATCCGGGTCAACCATTACCCATCAAATGCGTCGCCTGGGCACCTCAATGGACTGGTCACGTCTACGTTTTAGTATGGATGATGAAATCACACACGCCACCTATACTGCTTTCATCAAACTGTATGAAGATGGCTTGATCTATCGCGGCAAACGTCTCGTTAATTGGGATCCTAAACTGAATACCGCTATTTCAGATCTTGAAGTTGAGAACAAAGAAAAACAAGGACACCTCTGGCATTTCAAGTATCCGCTGGCGGATGGCAGTGGCCATCTTACAGTTGCCACCACGCGCCCTGAAACCATGCTCGGCGATACCGCTGTTGCTGTTCATCCAGACGATGAACGCTACCAACATTTGATTGGCAAACGCATTAAGTTACCATTCACCGATCGTGAGATTCCGATTATTGCCGATGACTATGTTGACAAAGAATTTGGTAGTGGCTGTGTTAAAATCACACCGGCACACGACTTTAATGATAACGAGATTGGCAAACGCCATGACTTACCCTTAATCAATGTGATGACACTCGATGGCCGCCTCAATGACGATGTGCCGGAAGCCTACCGCGGTTTAGAACGTTTTGCGGCACGCAAGCAAATCATTGCCGATTTTGAACGCGCTGGATTATTAGAAAAAATAGAAGATCATACCAACAGCATCCCCTATGGTGCGCGCTCGGGTGCGATCATTGAACCCTTACTTACGGACCAATGGTTTGTTAAAGCTGATGTCTTAGCCAAACCCGCTATTGAGGCTGTTCATCAAGGCAAGCTTGATTTCGTCCCTGATAACTGGAGCAAAACCTATTTGCAATGGCTCGAAAACATTCAAGACTGGTGCATCAGTCGTCAGCTGTGGTGGGGACACCGTATTCCGGTTTGGTATGACAATACAGGTGCAACGTATGTTGGCTTTGATGAAGCGGATGCGCGCCAACGCCACCAACTTGCCGATGACCTCGCACTGCACCAAGATGAAGACGTATTTGATACTTGGTTTACTGCTGCGTTATGGCCCTTTTCCAGTCTTGGCTGGCCACAAAATACTGAGGCCCTAAAAACATTTTACCCCACTCAAGTATTGGTCACCGGTTTTGATATCATCTTCTTCTGGGTAGCACGCATGGTGATGATGGGGCTGTATTTTTTAGGTGATGTACCGTTTAAAGAGGTGTATATCACCGGACTTATTCGTGATTCACACGGCCAAAAAATGTCGAAATCAAAAGGTAATGTTCTCGACCCGATCGACCTCATCGATGGCATCGAACTAGAACCCCTCATCGAAAAACGCACACGCAATCTCATGCAGCCGAAGTTAAAAGACAAAATCATTAAACAAACACGCAAAGAATTTCCCGACGGTATTAGCGCACATGGCACCGATGCCTTACGCTTTACCTTTTGCGCACTGGCAACGACGGGGCGCGACATTAACTTTGACATGGGACGCATCGAGGGATATCGTAATTTCTGTAATAAACTATGGAATGCCACCCGCTTTGTACTGATGAATACCGAGGACTTTAGTGCAGACAACACGGTGAACACACTCAGCCTTGCCGATCGTTGGATTATTAGTGCATTCGAAGAAACCATTCAAACTGTTAACGAGGCATTTGATCGCTATCGCTTCGATCTTGTCGCCACAGCATTGTATGAGTTTACTTGGAATTATTACTGTGATTGGTATCTTGAACTGGCCAAATGCACACTGAATAATGAGGCGGCCAGTGCAACAGAGCGCCACACAACACAACATACATTACTGACAATACTCGAACAATTATGCCGACTCATGCACCCGTTAATGCCTTTTATCACCGAAGAAATATGGCAAACCGTTGCCGATAAATGTGCCCTCAAAAATAAATCGTCTGTCATGCTTGAAGCCTACCCTGAATTTGATAGCAAACAGGTTGACCAGGACGCATTGGATGAGATGGCTTGGCTACAATCCTTTATCACGATCATCCGCAATCTTCGGAGTGAGATCGGCATTTCTCCTGCCCGACCTATTCGCCTTATCCTCAATCATGTTTCGAAGGAAGATCAACAACGGCTTGATCATTGCCGCCGCTATATCGAAACGCTGGTTAAAGTCACTGCCTGTGATGCATTGGATGGTGCTACCTTACCACTGACGGCCAGCGCGGTATTGAATGGCCTCGAAATTCATATTCCACTCGAAGGCTTAATTGATAAAGATGCTGAGTTAGCGCGTTTGAATAGAGAAATTTTAAAATTGCAAAAAGACGTTGATAAATCAACTCAGAAATTAGGCAATACGAGTTACACCGAAAAGGCACCGGCTGCTGTTGTTGAAAAAGAACAAGCCCGCCTCGCCGAAACCACGCAGGCATTGCAAAAACTGAATGACTATGCGACGCGTATTGCTGCTTTATAGCGCTCTGAGACACGGCGGGGTTAAAGCACTGCGGCTAACGCCGTCTCGTCAATACCACGCGTCGCTCATACCTCACACGCAAAGCCGCAAAGATGAAAAGACGCTAAGGTTTTCTTGAATTTAAATTATAAGATGTATTATTAATCTATATGGGATGAACGTTGACAAAAATATATTATTAAAATCTAAAAAAATATATTATTAAAATCTAAAAGATAAACTCAAGAAAACCTTAGCGTCTTTGCGGCTTTGCGTGTGAGGTATGAGCGACGCGTGGTATTGACGAGACGGCGTTAGCCGCAGTGCTTTAAACAACCATATGCCGTTCGAAAAACGACACCACACGCTGTGCAAACCAATAGGAAGGTTTCCACGGCAAGCCCCCCTTGATAAAACCCATATGCCCACCATGTTGACTGATCTCAAACTGGATAGAGGGCGATAATTCAGTGACATCGGGAACGCTATCCGCAGGCACAAACGGGTCATCCATCGCATGTAAGATAAGTGCAGGATGTTCTATCTGTTTGAGTAACGGTCGACTGCTCGCTTTCTCGTAGTAATCATCTACGGAGGCATAGCCAAACATCGGTGTTGTGATCATGGCATCAAAGCGCCGCAAACTTGAAATAAATTTAATGGACTTTAGGTCAATCGGCATCTCCATCCCGAGCATGATTTTAGCTTCAATTTTCTTTTTCAGACTGCGTAATAAAACGTGCTGGTAAAACGGTACCAAAAAATCAGCTGACTTAGCAAGCTCAAAGGGCATGGAAACAGCAATACCCGCCTGAACAGGGCACACACTATTTTGCGCTAAGTAACGCATTAACACATTTCCACCTAATGAAAACCCCATCGCAAACATGGGACATCCTGGAAAGCGTTGTGCGATGTGATCCATCACTTCCTTCACATCACGCGTCTCTTCGGCATTATAAAGTTTTTCGTGGCGGTTTAATCGTCCACTACACGAACGAAAATGCATCACCGCAATACGCCAATCATGTTGTACGAACAGATCTAACATTTCTTGGATGTAATGTGAATAAGCAGACCCTTCAAGGCCATGTAATAACACGAGGATAGGTGCATTTGAGGGTGCCGGACCAGCCCACGCAATATCGATAAAATCACCATCCGATAACGTGAACTCTTCCCAGTTTAAATCAATTGTTGAGCGTGACTTAATAACACTCGCGTAAATAGACTGTACGTGCTTGTTGCGTAGCCACCACGGCGGCTGAAAGGACGGTTGTTCTAGCATTATCATCACCCAATGAAAACATCCATGTCTGTTAAGTTTAGCACATTATTTGAGAATTAATCGAGTGTGGCAAGCGGTTGTTGCATTTTTTTAAATTTACCCAGGTACGAATAGGCGATGGGTACAACGATCAATGAGAAAAATGTCCCGAAAAATAAACCACCTACGATCGTCCAGCCGATTTGCTCCCGACCTATTGAGCCCGGGCCTGAGGCAAGCGCTAACGGTAACGAACCCACAATCATGGCACAAGTCGTCATTAAAATAGGCCGTAAGCGTACCATCGCCCCTTCCATAAGCGCTTCTTTAAAAGC
>NVSS01000003.1 GCA_002732805.1 Coxiella sp. (in: g-proteobacteria) | reverse complement strand
TTAGCTGTTTTCACACCCTAAAAATATGTTAAAATCGCACTAGTTTTTTTGTTGAAGAAGAGCATTATGCGCACACAGCACACGGGATCTATCATTGTACCAACAAGTCCTAGGCGACCGGAGAGTGACGAGCCACCTCACTCACCATCCGGTGGCTCGACCACTACGCCCGTTACTGAATTACGAGGTAGCAGCGAACTGTTTGTAGCACTGCCTCACGCACCCAGTGTGACACTACCCGAACTTAGCGCCCCTAAAGTTGAATCCCAGCTACAAGAAGCCGTATCACACTTCATAAGTGTTATCTCTCGTCGAGTACCGCTACCTCCTGGCGCACTGTTAAGGGCCACCCATGAGGTCTTTGAGAAGCATCTGCCCGATCATACAATGAAGCAGCTTCAAGCAACACTCAGCGTGGCCGAAGCACGTAACTCAGGACGTGATGAGGAGCGCAATCTAGCACTCACTATTGCACAACGCGCCTTTATACAGATACTGCCAAACACCATTGCAAAGGCAGCGCCTGACGTTAGACATAGTATCCACGAAACCTTATTAACACAAACCAAAAAATATGCGGCCGCATACATTAGTAAAATACAAGAAAGCCTCGTTATACAAGAAGATATCATCAAAGAACAGGCCGCCCTACAAAACGCTAAAACAAACACCGCCTTTATTGCATTGGCACAACACCTTGCTGAACAATCCGGTAGTCCGGCCTATCACACCGCGCTTAAAGCGCTCGACACGCCTGAGGTATCCAAACAACTTGCCACACTCATGGCTCGGCGTGACAGCAAGCAGGCATTTAATGTCCAACAGCTCGATCTGTGCGAGCACAATGTTCTTATTTCGGGTTATGCTGACAGCCAACGCACTAATATTGAGGTGCTCTTAGGTCATTATCATATGGCGTCTGGCTATGGGCTCTACGAATACAGCGTCGCGTGCTATATGGCCGCCAGCGCAGCCAATAAAGGCACGCGGGAATCACTGACAGATGCGCAAACTGAGTTTCGCAGGGCGCGTAAATGTTGGCGCAAACTCACCCAAGAACAAAAAGAAGCTGTCTGCGCTCCCGATATCATTAAGCACTCATCCGGCCATCTGCCCAAGGCTGAGGTAACTCCTTGGAATGCAGCGTATGCCGCCGCACGCACGTCTGTTGAGCTGTCACGCTTATATGCGACGGCACGCTATGCTGATCGTGCTTATCAGCCCAATCTCAAGCGTTCCATTTCATACGGTGACCTGCGCGCCATCGACACACAAATGCGTCTTCTTAAAGAACGGTACGACGCCATCTCCAGCAGCTATGACCTAACAGACCTACAACAGCTGGGATCACAACTACAAATCCAAATGCAATTACGCACACAAAGTATTCAGTGTGGCCACATTGCACGTGACACCAACCCAGGCGCTGGTCATATGCATTATGCCCATGCCCAACATGCCATGACAGCGTTCTTACTAAAAATCCACTGCAAAATAGAAAGCGGTTACGTATCTGCGCAAGCGCGTGATTTATTGCTACCCTGCATTCAATCTGCACTCCTCCTCCGATTCCTCAGTGCAGACGTATTTGAGCGCTCGCAATTAATCCAACACTATCAATACAGCGCACACATTAATATCAAGTTTGCACAAGATCATCAACAGCCAAGAACAGGTATGCCCAACATCACTCATAACAGTAGTGTTGTTGTTGTCAATAAAGAAGATGGGGCAATCACAATCTGTCACTCGCAATTATTTAACGAGAAGATATCAAGCCTAGACGCTATGGGCGAATTGATAGGCCCACCCCCAGAAACTGGTTTCCGCTCGGGGTGTGGTTGATAATGCTAAGCTGGAACACCCAATTGCGGCGCAGAAGATTTTGAGGCATTTAATCGGGCGTCTACCGAACCGTATAAACTATCACCAGCCTGCACCCGGACTATAAACGCTCGTTGACTAACATCCGTTTCAAGATCACCCATCCCGGCACCGGCAGAGGAAACAACAGCATCAACGTCATTATCAGACTCAGACCCAGACTCTGAATCAATCGATGGAGGACGGCCCGGTGGCTGTAGTCTGATTACAGCGTCATGCGCGTCGCTATAGGCCACCCTACCAACGACATCAATATCCAACTTCTTAAGAAATTCTGCTTTATCTGTACCTGCTTGTGCATGTGCCGCTCCTATATGCCCACAAAGTATCGTTACAAATCCGTCGCTAATGCCTCTGCGTCTACCAAACCCGCTAGGTTTTTTATAATAAAGAGTCTCAAACACCTCAGCTTGAGATGGGCGCTGCCTATTCTCCTGCTCCAATAATTTTGTTAACCCCTGCTCAATAGCGTCATCACAAGGTTGCATTATTTTATCTGTATAAAAGTGCTCTATGACCGTCTCTGGTGTATCGCACCCTGCCAGCACGCCTTCCCTGATAAGAGTATGCCCATCAACAATAGAATTTAAACCCTCAAAAACATTAAATTTTTGGTCTATCAACCAGTTAGCACAGTCAGCAAACCCATCATCGGGTAAACTCATAAGGGCGCTGGATAGCTCTTCTAGTTTAGACTGACATTTTGCAATCAGGTTTACGGCCGCAATAAAATCAGTTTGAATGCAATCTTCGTGAGGTGTAGCTAATAACTGCTCCTTCAAGAGACACGAAATAGTCATCTTATTAATAACCAATTTGCTCTCAAGGTAGCTCAATTTTTCGTCAAAAGTTATTATGCCTTTAAAACCCTTAACTGTGGCTTTAAGCACTTCAGTAGACTGTTCGGTTTTAATAGACTTCATAAAGTCCATATAATGAGTATCAGCTGCTTGTTCCAATGTTTTATTTTCACGTAGCGCTCTTAGCAAAAACTCCTGCTCCAAAGATAACCTGCCGTCATTAGCCCTTAGGCCCTTAGCCAGGCCACAAAAAAGCTCTGCATAAGCACGCGCATTTTTTCCTTCAAATTTGATACCTCTCAATAACGCATCTATTCTCGCTCCTAAATCATCCTCAGCACGCATCGCACCGTCAAACCCTTCAGCACCGACTATTTTATCAACAGCTTCAAGGGCATCAGCATTTATCGTGAGAACACCACCCACGCCTTCTTTACCCGCAAAAGCACCTAACAGCATAGCCATGCCCGCATTAATAGGCACGGAAGGCTGAACAGAACGATCAGGCTTCGCCATCGTCCCCTGCATTAATAACCGCATAAGATGACTATATTCTTTGCTTTGATACGCCTGTCCGAACCATTCTGCTAGCGATGCCAATGTCTCGTTACCTACCCGAGGCTGAGGATAATGATTATTTGCCAACAGTGACAATACTTTCAGAAAATTTCCTGACGCTAACTGTCCGTATAACTCATCCAGCTGCGCCTTATCTGTTTTCGGGATAGGTTTATATGAAAGACCTTTTAGACGCACTTTATCACCCAATCCTTCAATAACAGCCTGAGTCCCTTCAGCACTTAGTAATCCATCTTTGCACCATGTTCCTACGGTATTTATCGCCTTTAAAAGAATAAGGTCATAATTTTGTGCGTCTGACGCATCTAATAATTGTTGTTTAAACTCCTCTTTGAGTAAATCCATCAATTTATCGAGCATCATGCCACGTAAAGATTCCTGAATGTTTTTCTTAACAGTGTCAACGTCACCTACCAAACTATTTTCATCTAACGCAGCAGCGCCAGCAAATAATGCACCATAACAACCCTTCAGGTCATCCGCGCTATTCCATGTTGATGGATCTACGCGGTCAAGATAAACTGACTTCAAAAATTCAATTTGGGCTGCTTGCGCCCTCTTTTTAAAAGGAGCCAATTCAGCCGTTGCTATGGCATGACTTACTTCAAATGCTTCCTGAAATTCTTCCCTATGCAGCTCATCTAACTGTGTTTTCTGAGCATCATATAATATCTTAATCTTGTCAACCGTACTGCAAGAAGCAAGTTGTACTTCAGCTGCTTTAATTAACTCATGCACCAAGTCACGGCCCACGCGTACACGCGATGTCAAGGCGCCTGTAAATGGGCTTTGAGCGGGCAATATGATACCTGCATCATCGGCTAAGTCGTCATTCTCGCGTAGCTCTGTAACGCCAACATCTGGTTTTCGTAGGTGCTTAGCGACTATTAAGCTTGCTTCCCCTGAAAAACTTTGAGCTGTCTTAAACTGATCACGGTCAAAGCTCGATGGCAGCGCACGTGCAAGTGCGTTACCCAAGCGGTTATTGGTACGCTGAAATGGCCTGCGAAACCAAGCATTGTGATAGCGATCATGCGCTTCCTGCGCCTGAATAAAGGCAGCAATAAACGCATGACTATCTGCTGTCGAAATGCCTTGCGGGCTTTTAAAGAGCTCATCGTGCGCATCTAACATGGCTTCCAACTCACGCACACGCTGCGCACGTACTGCACTTATTTTGCGGCCTCCGCCTCCAGAAGCTTTATAATCTTCCAGTGCAACTCTCAATGCCTGTGCCGTATTACCATTGAAATCACTCGGCATCGCTTTTGTCCACGTACCAGTTTTATAACGCTTATAAGAAGCAGTCTCGTTATCATAGCGTTGTAATGCTATAGGTGCCTGTGTTAGTGTTTTAGCTTCTTTTACTGCCGCCTTAAATGTATCCTCATTAGAAAACATTGCATCAATAGCGGGGTAATGCTCACGCATACGCGCAGGGATATTATGGGCGACCGATAAATCAGTCTTTGTTTCAAACGTATCACCTTTGATCTCAAGCGTCGTCAGCGATTTAAACCGCATACGGTACGCACCGTCAGGCCCCGACTTCCCTTCAACGCTATGTTCATAACACAGCCTTTGGGTGGCTGGATCTATATAAAAACGGCTCGGCTCATTGGTATCATCTGTAGTAAAAAATGAAAGTGCCACAGCATTATCTAACACCGCAGGCTTACGTAACGCAAAGAAAGGCACACCCGATCTGCTCCTCAATCGTTCGCCCATCCAAACAAGGATGCGGTCTTGAGTTTCTTTATCACTATTATGAAAAAACGCCCTAATTTTCTCTTCACGATTAGGGTTGTCGATTTCGCGCCCATCAAATTCAAAGTCACCACTGGTTGGACTATTTATTTGTTCTTTAATAACTAGCTGAAGTTTCCGATCAGCAACTTCCTGCTTTCCTTCGGATTCCAAACTAGAATACTGATAATGTTGAGTAACACCTGCCCATTGATCTGCTGTTTCAATAGGCACCCTTGATGTCTTCGCAATTTGTGTTACGAGCTGGTGTTGTTTTTGCGATGTAAACTGTGGGTAAGAAATCTTAGTCGCGGATGGGCTACCTGCCTTAACACACCCATACTTCTTCTGTTTTAACGCCGCTATTACTTTATCATAGGCAGGGTCAGTCCAGCGCAAATTATGCTTAAACTCAATATCATGCCGCGCACACCAGGCTCCAGTTTTATCATCAGCCACAGCACGAATCGTTATTTTGATCTCTGCTTTTTCATGGGGCTCTGCATCCCCTCCTTTCTTCCAACTGGCGAGCTTATACTCATCCTTATGTCTGCCCGCCAAGCCGCGAATCTCCACTGGAATAGTGATCGTTACCTTAGGCAACCCATCTTTTATAGCCAACTCAAAAGCCACACCCTCAGAATGGTTAAAAAATCCGTTCCAACCAGCTGCAATTAATGAAGCCTGTAATTGATTACCAACCTGCATAACAATTGGTGAGTATCTCGCATGCGCTAAAAACCAATCTTCTATTTTTCGTTTTTCACGACCTGTGCCTGCAACTGTCAGATATCGTGTCTGTAGCTCTCGTGCTTTTGCATCGCTTTCCAACACAGCCTTTCGCTCAGCCTGATCGTTAAAACTGACAGGATCAACCATCACCGTTTTAGTGAAATGCTGATGCGCGCCAAATGCATATGTCTCTGCGTAAGACATTAAATTTTGTTGATCTATGCGCATGGGCTTTTTATTGGCTGGGCGAACCATTTTTAATGTATTCAGATGTGCGTTGATAACATCATCAACGTCCTGCATGGTTACAAATCCTTTGGAGGCACGGATAAAATCAATGGACGCACGCATTGCTACTTGACCCGACTTATCGCCTAATACGTTTATATCTATATCACGCTTTACTGCCGTACAGACATCAGCAAAAAACTCACCTTCTAACAATTTTGGGTAGCGTTTGCGATATCGTTTTAAATGGCTGCGGATCGACGCTCGAACAGCGGCCTCATCCACTCCCAAACCTTGGTGCAGATGTGTTTTCAATATTGTCATTATTCCTTGAAGCACTTCCCGCTTAACAAGATCTTGTATGACATACTTACCAAAACGGGTTAGTTGCGCTATACATGTCTCTTTTTTGTCATCCGAATAAGCAGGATCAAACACTCCTCCGAAAACATCGTTACGCACAATAGCAGAAAGTTTTGCGCGTGATGTTTTTATTCCTCTTATTTTGTTTCGGCGTGTTAAAAGGCCCTTTAACCTATCTTGAGCTTTATTAAAAGTGCCACCCAACATGCGTTCCTGAGATATAAACGCACCCAAGTGACCCTGAACGAACAATTTAAAATGGTGCTGAACATCACCTGTGAACACCTGACGCGTCTCAGGTACCTTGAAAATCGACGCCAACACCTCAATGCGAGCATTTAAATCGCGCTCATCAAACACGTTGCCCGCTTTGATGCCTGCATCTAAATAGTCCACTAATGTTTGCTTAGCTACCTTTTCTCGCTCTTCCAAATACTGCTTTACTCCAACAGTATTACCATTGTTAATTTTATTGCTTCGCCAGCCCTTTGCCCTAGCGATCAATTTATCTCTTGCACCAGGGATAAAATCCACACTCGCTAGTTTTCGATCAATAATACGCTCTAACGCCGCATCACCTAAATCCCACTTAGCTTCAAAGGAAGGTTGTAAGGGTTCAGTGATAAGACCATTGAACACAGTATCGAGCTTTTCCAGTGAACGCGCCTGCACCCACACTCGAATTTGAGCCTCACTTAAACCAATTGATTCGCCTATCCATTGCTGTGCAAAATCTATAAACAAGCCTTTAGAGGCATCATAACGGTCACCGTGCTCTGCTAAATATGCATCCACCATGCCGGGAATTTCGTTATCATTTATATGTTTCATTTCACCCAGTAGCTGGGCTTCATTTAGATCGCCTTGAAGGTGCTTTGCTAATAACTCATCAAATTTATTCAGTAATGCCGCCTCTAGTCCACCAATAGCCACTAATGTGTTCGTAATGCTTTTTTCTTTTCTAAGACCTTCTGCCAAAGTTTGCTTAATTCTTCCATAAGGACCGTCACTCGTAATATTCCTTAAAACATCTTCTTCGGATTGGTCAAACTGCTCCAATACCTGCCGATACCCTTCCCACACGATTTTACCACCAAGTCGCCAAGCCTCGAATGCCTTTTCAGGATTACCTAAAAGGGCTTTAAAATTCGGAAGAGGGCCCCCGGCAATACTTAATAAAAACCCACCCTCAGTAACGCTGGCAGCCGTCTGACTTCCATCTGTAGAAGCAAGATAGGAGCTATATAACTTATTTGCAATCTCATAAAGCGTTTGGCTACTTGTATACCCCAATTCTCTTTGCGTAACAAAAACCAAGCCATAATAACGCCATAGTATATCCCAATCCGTATATTTAACAGGCATTCTAAGTGCCTCAACTGCATTCCGTTTATCTTGCTCTGTGAATAGCTGACCATAAGCTTTTACAAAATTGTCATCCGTGGGCGTATCCTCATGAAGCAACGACGGCTGTGAATTTTTCAAATCCGCATATTCGCGAAGCAAACTTCGACTCGTCGTATCGTAATTTGCTTCAGCTCTAATCTCTTCTAATTCGTCTACAACGGCAACTTCAGAACAATCTAGAGCTTCAAACCCAGTACGAATGACATGCGTACTCTGCGTTTGTTTCCTCACAGCATCTTCAATAATTGTGTACCGGTTACGTATTGATTCAGCCAATTGACCCAATAAGTCTATTTGGACTGGTGTTAGACGTCTACTCATATTTCAGCACCCCTGCTTAATAAGTTGTATACTATGTTTCTTAATGTAACAGAGCTAGATTAACAAAATCTTAAAGCCGTACAAGTAGTTAAAAATAAATTTTTCACTCAACCCACTGATATTAATAAAATTTCACGCATATTCAAGCAATGAGGCGCATATGATGTGCGTCAATGTACTGATAAATAGTCGTAAAAATGCTTTGCAATCCCTTCCGAATAGGCTTAATATTGCGTACTTTTAATTAAGAATCAACTACTAATTGTAAAGGAAGGTGAATAAAACTATGCCTGAGATCTCAACTCAAGAAGTCGGCTCCTTTGATGTGGCACTACGTCGCTTCAAACGTGCCTGTGAAAAAGCAGGAATTCCGACCAAACTACGTCAAATCGAATTCTACGAAAAGCCTACAAGCAAGCGTAAACGTCGCCGTGCGGCTGCTGTAAAACGCTATGCTAAAAAGCTACAAAAGGAGCAAGAGGCGATCGATCGCGAGCGCACACGTCACTAATTATGTCTGACATCAAAGCTCACATTACTAGCAATATGAAAGATGCCATGCGCGCTAAAGATAAGCTGCGTCTTGGCACCATTCGTATGCTGTTAGCGGCCATTCAGCAGCGTGAAATCGATGATCGTACCACTTTGGACGATGCTGCTGTTCTACGTATTATCAACAAGCAAATCAAGCAACGTCGTGATTCTATTACACAATTTCACGATGCCGGGCGTGATGAGCTGGCTGAGAAAGAGCAGCAAGAGCTCGAAATCCTCGAGACCTACCTACCCGCCCAAATGAGTGACGCCGACGTCAAAGCCTGCATCGAAAAAGCGATCGCAGACAGCGGCGCCAGCTCCATGAAAGACATGGGCAAAGTCATGGGCCTCATCAAGCCTCAGCTTGAAGGAAAAACCGATATGGGCAAGGCCAGCCAGCTGGTTAAGACACTGATTTCTAACTAAACAATCCATCAAAACTACCCCACACTAATTATGATTAGCAAGAATCGCCATTTTTACTAATTATGATCCGTAAGCCTAATAAACCACCGAAGATGAATTGCGCCCGCCCGATGCTTTAGGCATAATAGCTTCGATGGCAGACTCACGCATTCCACAATCGTTCATTAGGGACATTATCGATCGGACCGATATTATCGAAATCGTTCGCCCGCGCGTTGAGCTCAAGAAAAAGGGGCAAAATCACCATGCGCGCTGTCCTTTTCACGATGAAAAAACCCCGTCGTTCACCGTCAGCGAAACCAAGCAGTTTTATTACTGTTTTGGCTGTGGTGCCCACGGTAATGCCCTCGATTTTTTAATGAACTACGACCGCATGGAATTTCGTGATGCCATTGAATACCTGGCGGCACATCATGGGATCGACGTCCCCAAAGTGGAAGGCCACACCACGGATCGCTCTTACGATGCCTTGTTTCCGGTCATGAAACAAGCTACCAATTTCTACCGTCAACAACTCGGCAAAAATCAACAAGCCATTGATTACCTAAAAGGACGCAGCTTAACCGGCGACATTGCTAAAGTATTTGGCATTGGCTTTGCACCACCTGGTTGGGACAACCTCATTAAAGCAATGGGTAACGACCCTAAAATGCGCTCTCACCTCACCAGCACAGGCATGGCCATTGACCGAGATCGTAATAGCGTCTATGACCGCTTTCGTAATCGCATTATGTTTCCTATTCATGATTTACGCGGCCGGGTGATTGCGTTTGGCGGACGCAGCATGGGTGATGAACAGCCCAAATACCTCAACTCACCTGAAACGCCCATTTTTCACAAAAGCCAAGAACTCTATGGTCTTTACCAAGCACGCCAAGCAAACCAAAAACTACCTTGCCTAATAGTGGTTGAAGGCTATATGGATGTTGTGTCACTCTACCAGCATGGCATCACCTATTCAGTTGCCACACTGGGCACTGCCATTAACATCAAACACTTGCAAAAATGCCTACGTTTTAGCGATGACATCGTGTTTTGCTTTGATGGCGATAACGCCGGTCGCAAAGCTGCATGGAAAGGATTGACCTTAGCCATGCCTGCGCTACGTGATGGCATCAACCTTAAATTTTTATTTTTACCCGATGGCGAAGACCCGGACAGCCTCGTCAAAAAAATCGGCAAGGCCGCCTTCGAAGCACTACTTGCAAAAGCCACACCGCTGCAAACGGTATTTTTTGATGAACTAAAAAAACAACACCCTGGCAATTCTGCTGCCGACAAAGCCGGACTTGCTAAAGAAGCCAAAAAACAAATCAGCCTCATGCCGCAAGGTATCTATCAAGAATTACTGTACGATGAACTGGCGCGACTCATCGGCGTATCACGTGATGAATTAGCGCATACACAAATCGCCAGACGGCGGTCAACACCACCACCCGCTGAGATCATCACCCCCAATAAAAGCGCGTCAAAACTGACACTGCATTGCATCAGCTTATTACTCCAAGAACCTAAACTCGCGAAAAAATCAGGCGATACTCTTTTCCTTCATGATGCAACGGACAGTATGGACATTTTGTTACTCAAGCTACTCCACATTTTCAAAGAACACCCAGAACTTCCCGTCGGACAGCTGCTTAGCCATTGGGATGATCCCACCGAACAAGCGCTGATTGCCCGCCTTGCTGCCAAAGAACTCGCCTTCCCAAGAGAGGGCTATGAACATGAATTTTTAGACACCCTCAAAGCACTCAACCAACAAAATCTAAAACGTCGTATCAATTCATTGATTAATAAAGCAAAAGAATCAAACCTTGATCAAGACGAAAAAAAATTACTTGCTAAATTACTCACCCACAGAGAATAAAATACTAGAATCAAGGTGTTAGCTATGCTACTATGGCCTGCTTGGTAAACCGTAGCTCGATC
The DNA here is from genome assembly GCA_002732805.1 of Coxiella sp. (in: g-proteobacteria). Classification (GTDB taxonomy): domain Bacteria; phylum Pseudomonadota; class Gammaproteobacteria; order Coxiellales; family Coxiellaceae. The sequence goes on along the minus strand of NVSS01000003.1, from coordinate 13,039 downwards.
GCTTGGTCCCGTACGAATATAATCTCGGGAGTCTCTTTTTAGAGTCCACAGTGCCACCGCAGGGTTACCACAAACATAAGAGACAAACAGACATGGCCACCCAACAAAGCGGCTTTAACTTGCTCCTCGAAGAGGCGAAGCGCAAGGGCTTTCTTCTGCATGAAGATTTATTAAACTTACTACCTAGTGATTTCGTTGACCCCAACCAAATGGAAGGCATCATTGATCGCCTGAATGAAATGGGCATCAAGGTATTTGAAGTGCCTCCTGATGCAGACGAACTCATCCTCACGTCAGAAAGCAATACGAATGACGCAGAAATTTCAGATGCCATCGAAGTGCTCACCACTGAGACACGCACCACGGATCCCGTACGCATGTACATGCGCGAGATGGGTAGCGTCGAACTGCTGACACGCGAAGGCGAAATTGTGATTGCAAAACGTATCGAAGATGGCTTGCGTCAGGTAATGTCATCGCTGGTACAATACCCCGAAACAGTGACGGCTGTTATCAAAGAATATACCGTACTGGTTGAAAATGAAGGTCGTCTCAACGACCTATTAATCGGTTTCTTTGATGATGAGGCAGCTGCAAAACCACGGCCTAAAAAACCGATTGAGGTTAAACCCCCTACCCCTTTAATCATGCTTGCCAAAAAAATAAAAGAAAAAGCAGAAGAAAAAGCAGAAGGCGGCACTAAAGGCGGTGAAGGCGGTAGCAGTACAACCGCAAGCACCGATGAAAAGGGTGATGCAAAAGGCAAAGATGGAAAAGATGCCGCCGCTAAAACTGATGACGATGATGATTATGAAAATTCAGGTCCTGACCCAGTTTACACAGCAGCGCGCTTTAAAGCACTTGCCGAGTCGCATGCAAAATACATTAAAGCGATTGCGAAACACGGTCGTAAAAGTGCCAACACGCTAAAAATACAAAAGAAAGTGATTGATCAGTTTTCTATGTTTAAACTTGCGATCAAACCGTTCCTTCGTCAAACGATGCGCTTACGCAGCTTACTGCGCGAAACACGTCAGCAAGAACGCCTTATCATGAACTACGTGGTGGGCAAATCCAAAACGCCACGTAAACATTTTATTGCGTCCTTCCCTGGGAATGAAGCAAACCTAGAGTGGATTGAGCAATACATCAAAGAACACGCCGAACAAAAAGGTGCTTTAAATGCCTATAGTACTGAGGTTTTGCGTGCGCAAAAGAAACTGACGGCACTCGAAGAAGCGAGTAACTTGAAGATTTCTGAAATCAAAGAAATCAACCGTCGCGTTTCTATTGGTGAAGCTAAGTCACGTCGTGCGAAAAAAGAAATGATTGAAGCGAATTTACGTTTGGTTATTTCGATCGCTAAAAAATACACGAACCGTGGCCTGCAATTCTTGGATCTTATCCAAGAAGGTAACATCGGCCTGATGAAAGCAGTGGATAAATTCGAATACCGTCGTGGTTATAAGTTCTCGACTTATGCTACATGGTGGATTCGACAAGCGATTACACGTTCGATTGCCGATCAAGCACGTACGATTCGTATTCCGGTGCATATGATTGAAACGATTAACAAACTGAATCGTATTTCACGCCAAATCATGCAGGAAACAGGCCAAGAACCAACGCCTGAAGAACTCAGCCAGTTCATGGACATGCCTGAAGATAAAATTCGCAAAGTCCTCAAAATCGCCAAAGAGCCGATCTCAATGGAAACGCCGATTGGTGAAGATGAAGATTCAAATCTGGGTGATTTTATTGAAGACAGCAACACGGAGTTGCCGCTTGATTTTGCAACGTCATCAGGTCTACGAGAAGCAACTCGCGAAGTACTCGGCTCACTCACACCACGTGAAGCAAAAGTACTGCGCATGCGTTTCGGTATCGACATGAACACGGATCACACGCTTGAAGAAGTGGGTAAACAGTTCGACGTAACACGTGAACGTATTCGTCAAATCGAAGCGAAAGCCTTACGTAAACTGCGCCATCCTTCGCGCGCTGAGAAACTACAAAGCTTTATCGATAGCGAAAACGATTAGCGTTACCTTACTTGGTGTCAGATCACTCTGGCACCAATCTTATTTTTATTCCCAGGAGACATCATCATGAAGAATTTCTTTGATGCTTTTGCATCGCCAGGACTTTACAACGGCGATGGATGCCGCCAACACACGCAACAAAGCCATTTACAGTAGGCGATACAACATATCATCAGCTGTTTGGCTGCCCAACACGTGTCATCAATGCTGTGAATATGAACAACCCCAAAGATATTATTTCGGTAGGCATTATGTGGTGCACGGAAGAAGCGTTTAAAAAAGGCATTGAAGAAGCAAAAAATAACAGGGCGAATGCTGAACGTGCCGATAGCATCGGCAAAGTTGCTGATAAAACCAGTGTGGACATATTTAAGGTAGCTGCTGATACTTACTTGGGCAACTAGCGGGTTGATTTAAACCAGTACTTAGGTTAATCTGACCGTCTTTTAAATGGATATTCTGTGTTTGAAGATGGAAATTCTGTTTTATGGCAGAAGCTCCGAGAATGCGGGCCCTTAGCTCAGCTGGTTAGAGCAGCGGACTCATAATCCGTTGGTCCTAGGTTCAAGTCCTAGAGGGCCCACTTTTTTTCATATCATCGTCGGCACAAGCGTACCTTCTCCGCCATCTGCACTCAGCACGTCGTCGCTATCACTGTCGGCCTCTCTAATATCTTCAACAAACAGCGCTGCAGTAAATTTTATTATGCGAGCATGACATGTTTGAGCTTCGGCATGCCCTGGAAACTGACAAAAACGCAGTCTACCTTTATTGAACCTCAAAAAAGTCTCTCCATCATCCGTAGAGGCCGTGGTTCCCTGTCAATCCAATGCTAAGTTTAATTGTGCTTGTTGGAACGGCGTCATCGGCTTTTTATTTAATACGGTTTGTCCCTGATGGCGCACAAGATTAATCGCGACATTTGGATAGGGCCCACTGCGCACAGGGAACCATGTTGCCAACTATGGCCATTGATGAAGCAATAATTTATTTTTATACGCATTCAACAGTGCCGCATTTGGAAAATCAAGTTCGGCTGGCGTATTGAATATGGCTGCCGTTAGCTGTTGATAATAGGCCGCTGGAAGCTATAATTGCAGTGTCGAATCGCTATTACCCGATACACCCGCCCTGACCAGAATCGTATTTTTTCATTACTAATGAGAACTTATCCTGCGTTAGACCCTTATTATCCGTAAAATGAAAAGGTGCGATGGTTAACGTCATTCCTCGATTCAGTGGATAATGCTGCCATATATAGTTGCTACCTTTAGCAAAATCAGCATGAATAAGTGCATAGCGTTTTTTAAGTGTCAATAACTTAAAATCACGCAGTGTTATTGCTGCCTGTAAATTGCGAATACAATACGGCGACTCATTTTGCATGCACCCTTTTTGTAAGGACACCTGATAGTGCATTTTTAATAATTTCAATATCGAATAGTCTATTTCCTGCTCAATTGCCAGCTTATCGATCGTCACTGGACTGCGCTTAGACATACGCGCACTAAACGAGGACCCGGTGAGCGTTGAGTGAACGGCGGTTTTATTATTATCAGGTACCATACTACTGCTGATATTAAATTTATCCACCTTCACCTGAGCAATATCAGGAAAATGAATAGCAAGCGTTGGCACATTTAGACGAAAATGGTAATCCAAATGATGTAGTAGTGTGGTATAACGGTCTGTCTTGGACGTAAATTTCCCCAGTGTGAAATGCACGTCCAAGTCACTTGCTACATCGCCATTAGCAACTCCCTTCATATGCACCTTTAATTTTTTCCAACCAATGGCGGTATTAAACGTTATAAATTGTGGCAGTTGTTTCCGAAATTCCTGCATTATACCAGGTGATTCCACATTAAATGCCGCGTCCAAGCCGTCGAATGAAACCATCCTTTTTGATAGCGCTTTAACACCAACGTAGCACCCGCGCCACCTTCTTTTTTATTGAATTTTTTATGGTCGGTCTTAAGGTGACTTTTCAGATAGCGCCCAGCCAATCCAGGAAGCAGGATAAACACACAAGCAATGATAATAACGATTGCAGATAAAAATTTATATTGTTTTTTCACAGCGCGCACCTGTGCTGTCTATTTCGAGAGAGACAGTATATCAGACGGTTCTGTGCAAACTACCCGTAATTATTACTTAAAATGGCCACTATTTCTTGCGATTACGAAAGCGTTGGTACTTGCGTACAACAGCGCGCTCTAATTTATCCATGCGCCGCGCAAAACGATAAGAGGTCGCTGCAAGCACCACGCAACCTAATAAAATAAATAACCATCCTGGGCCTGGTGTTACTAACATCACTACACCTGCTAGAAAAAATACGGTCCCTATAAAAAGCAATAACACCTTCATGGCCCAGTGCGCACCATAACGTCGCCGCATGTAAACGAAGATTCGGCGAAAACGAAATCCCGATTTTTCTTTAATAACGCGTTTGGTAAATTTCTTCATACTTGCTTATGTTAGCCAAAAAACTGCCTGAAATACACCAATATAAGAATTCCTTAAGCCAATCCTAATATTTCTCTAATGTAACGCTGCTATGGTGTGTATTAAGTATATGATATTGGGAATACGTGAATGCGTGAATTTTTAAGTGAAAACGTGCTGTTTAACTGCCTTAAAGAGGTGACTGCCATTTATGCTACGGCCACTGACGATGCTGGCGTGCCTTGCATCGTACTTCACTTCCCTGATGCCGAATTAGCAAAAACGTATATGCAACTGACTGATGACTTTAGAAATGCCCCATCAAGAAACATCCTGGCTCAGCGATTGATCAAAAACGTTACCATTTTTGATAATCCTTGGACCATTACAAACTGTCCAGGTGCGAGCATCACGACACTCGTAGAAGCGCTCAATGCATTCACAGGGCATGGTACTCCAGTCGCCACACCCGACGTCGCCGCACAAGTTCAACTACCCACGGCGGTTATTGCCGTTCCCCTCGATACGCCACAACAGCCGGCAGCAGAACCTGCACAAGGTACATTCCACGTATTAGCAGGACCTGGAGCAGCAGGCTTGTTTCGTGAGCCAGCAATACGTGCTGCTATCGCCGCACAGCTTAAGGAAAGTCAAGATAGCCTGCCAGGCGCCGCTGCTGCCGCTTAGGTTTAATGTTTTAGCTATTGACTTACTACCTCTACTTGCCAATAATGGCCATCCATTTTTAAGGAATAAAAAAAAGTTGCGTTTGCCTTAAAAAAGCACAGATAAAACCATGCCCGCGTTGATTTGATAACTCGTTGAAAAGAAAAAAGTTAAAAAATCCACATGAAAAATTGAACAAAACACACAGGTTATCCACAGAATTTACCCAATTTGTTCCTATTGCAATCCCCGCAAAAACACATTATCTTGTGTCTATTGGTCATGTGGTACCCATATATTGGGGTTCAACGGAATGGACTAGTAGGCGTGACTGTCAAGTCTGTCTATTTATCCCCAACGCAAAGCAATCAAGAACATAAGGAGAATTTACACCAATGAGCGTTATAGATGTATCCCCAAAAGACAGTATTGTCATCAGAGATTCGAGCCTGCTCGCAAACGAAGCAAAGCTTAATCTAATTAAAGTCATTCGTCGTGATGGTGAAATTGTAAACTACGACGACAGTCGTATCGCCGCCGCGATGAAAAATGCATTCGTTGCAGTAGAAGGGAGCGATGTCGTCAATGCCGACCGCATTCAAAACCTAGTTACCGAATTAACCACCTCAATCACTGAGCGCCTTGAATCACGCTGGCCCACCGGCGGCACCATTCATATCGAATCTGTACAAGATTTAGTCGAGCTGGCCTTGATGCGCACAGGCGAACACAAAATCGCACGTTCTTACGTCCTCTATCGCGAAGAGCGACGCCGCGCACGTCAAACCAAACAACACGACACCGCGATAGACGAAAAACTTATCCGCGTCACACTGGACGATGGATCAACGTCAATCCTCGATATGGGATGGCTGGCCAATATGGCCATTGACGCGTGTCAAAACCTAGAAAATGTAGTACCCACCCAAATCATCGAAGACGCCCGTAACAATTTATTTGACGGCGTGATGATGAAAGACGTCTACAAAGCCTTGGTAATGAGCGCTCGTACTCAAGTTGAAAACGACCCAAATTATACATTTGTGACAGCACGCTTGCTGCTGAGAGACATCTATAACGAAGCCCTCGACGCCCTCCATATTGAGCACGACCCGTCAAAACAAATAATGAGCACGCTCTACCCAGTTGCATTTAAAGAATACATCAAGCAAGGAATAGACCAAGAGCACCTACACCCAAACTTAACAGACTTTGACCTTAACAAACTGGCGGCTGCTTTGGACAGCACACGCGATCAACAATTTACCTACCTCAGCATCCAAACACTGTATGATCGTTACTTTATCCACCATGAAGGCAAACGCGTTGAGTTACCTCAAGTGTTTTTTATGCGTGTCGCCATGGGCCTCGCACACTGTGAAGGCGAACAACGCACCGAACGTGCCATCGAGTTCTATAACTTGCTGTCTTCGTTTGACTACTTAAGTTCAACGCCAACCCAATTCAACTCAGGCACCTGTCGTCCACAACTTTCCAGTTGTTTCTTAACGACGATACCGGATGACCTCGACGGTATTTACGGCGCCATCAAAGACAACGCATTATTATCTAAATACGCGGGCGGCCTAGGCAATGACTGGACACCCGTACGTGGATTAGGCGCTCATATTAAGGGCACCAATGGTAAATCATTAGGTGTCGTACCTTTTATGAATGTCGCTGATGCTACTGCTGTCGCCGTTAACCAAGGCGGTAAACGTAAAGGGGCTGTGTGTGCCTACCTTGAAACATGGCACATGGACATTGAAGAATTCCTTGAACTGCGTAAAAACACAGGTGACGAACGCCGCCGCACACACGACATGAATACAGCGAACTGGATTCCTGATTTATTCATGGAGCGTGTTTTTGAAAACGGTGAATGGACCCTCTTTTCACCCAATGAAGTGCCTCACCTACATGATCTCTATGGCACACACTTCAAAGAGGCTTATTTAGCCTGCGAAGCAAAAGGACAGCGTAATGAAATTGGCAGCAAAGTGGTTTCTGCCGTTACCTTATGGCGTAAAATGCTCGGGCTACTGTTTGAAACAGGCCACCCGTGGGTAACCTTTAAAGACGCCTGCAATATACGTTCACCACAACAACATGCTGGTGTCGTTCATAGCTCAAATCTATGCACTGAAATCACACTCAATACCTCTCAAGATGAAGTAGCGGTGTGCAACCTCGGTAGCATCAACATACCGCAGCACATGAAAGACGGCAAACTCAACATCGACAAACTCAAAAAAACCATCAAAACAGCCATTCGCATGCTGGATAACGTTATTGACATTAACTACTACTCTATTCCGCAAGCCAAAACTTCAAACATGCGTCACCGCCCTATCGGACTGGGACTGATGGGCTTCCAGGATGCACTTTACCAACAACGTATTCCTTATGCATCGGATGAAGCGGTTGAGTTTGCTGATGTATGCATGGAGCATATTAGCTACTACGCTATCGAAGCATCTTCCGAATTAGCGAAAGAACGTGGTACTTACGAAAGCTATCCCGGTTCGTTATGGAGCCAAGGTATCTTACCTATTGATTCCATTAAATTGCTGCAAGAAGCACGTGGCAAATTCCTTGAGCAAAATACAACACAACGTTTGGATTGGGATACGCTGCGCAAGCACGTTAAAAAACACGGTATGCGTAATTCCAACACCATGGCGATTGCGCCTACGGCAACGATTTCGAATATTGCTGGCGTTAGTCAATCCATTGAGCCGACGTATCAGAATCTTTATGTGAAGTCGAATTTGTCGGGTGAGTTCACCGTTGTAAATTCATACCTAGCACGCGATCTTAAGCAGCGTGGCTTATGGGATCCTGCGATGGTACACGACTTAAAATATTACAACGGTAGCGTACAACCCATTAAACGAATCCCTGATGATTTGAAATTATTATACGCAACCGCCTTCGAGATCGCGCCTAAGWGGCTCATTGATGCGGCATCACGACGCCAAAAATGGATCGACCAAGGACAATCACTAAATTTATATATGGCAGAACCATCAGGTAAAAAACTCGATATCATGTATCGTATGGCCTGGCTACGCGGATTAAAAACGACTTACTATCTACGCAGCATGGGTGCAACGAGCACAGAAAAAGCGACCATCAATGACGGCAAGCTTAACGCGGTGCAAGCACCGCCCCAAGCATGCTCACTCGATGATCCTGATTGTGAAGCATGTCAATAATTATTAGAGAGGAACAATAATGACCAGCTCAAAAGAATCTTTATTAGATTGGAATGATTACAGCGATAACGCATCGGTCGTCGCGACAACACTGACAACAGATGACGGTGGTGACAGCGGCTCAACCGATACGAGCGTTACTGGGCTAGAGGCGATCGAAATGGGTGCTGCACGTATTCAAGTAGATGATAAAAAAATCATTAACTGCCGTGCGGACTTAAATCAGCTCGTCCCCTTTAAATACACGTGGGCCTGGGACAAATACCTAGCGGGTTGTGCCAACCACTGGATGCCTAATGAAATCAACATGGCGGCTGACGTAGCGCAATGGCGCGATCCCAACGGCTTGACTGACGACGAACGTACCATCATTAAGCGTAGCCTTGGTTTTTTCTCAACGGCTGACTCACTCGTTGCGAATAATCTGGTGTTGGCCGTATACCGCCATATCACCAATCCTGAATGCCGCCAATACTTGTTACGCCAAGCCTTTGAAGAAGCATTGCATACACATTCTTACCAACACATCATCGAAAGCCTCGGCCTAGATGAAGCGGAAGTATTCAATATGTATCGTGAAGTACCGTCTGTCGCGCGTAAAGCATCATGGGCACTACCTTATACCAATAGCTTGGCAGATCCTAACTTTCACACCGGCACACCTGAAACCGATCAACGTCTCGTGCGCGACTTGATTGCTTTTTATGTCGTCTTTGAGTCTATCTTCTTCTACGTTGGCTTCACGCAAATTCTTGCGATGGGACGCCGCGGTAAAATGGTCGGCACATCAGAACAATTTCAATACATCTTGCGTGATGAATCTATGCATGCCAACTTTGGTATCGATGTCATCAACCAGATCAAAATTGAAAATCCACATGTTTGGACTGATGAGTTCCAAGAACAATGCGCCACCATGATTCGTGATGCCGTTGAGCTTGAAATTGAATATGCACGCGACACTATGCCACGTGGTATTTTGGGGTTGAATGCCAATATGTTCACCGAGTATTTGCAATATATTGCGAACCGTCGCTGCTTACAGATTGGCCTGACTGAACTGTATCCAGGCGCGGGCAATCCATTCCCTTGGATGAGCGAAATGATGGACCTTAAAAAAGAGAAAAACTTCTTTGAAACACGTGTTACCGAATACCAAACCGGCGGCGCATTGAAGTGGGACGACGATTAATTATATTCTCCGACACCTGCACCAAAAAAAACCCGACACTTAGTCGGGTTTTTTTATGGCCGTGCTGCTTAAGCTGTTACTGTTATCGCATGTACCTCCTCGTTAGTAGCGGCACCTCTCTCTTTAGTATCTACGACAGGAAATAAGGCGCTAGTGAATCGTTTTATGCTACTATCCGATGGCCTAGCAACGTCAGGCTCGCTACCCACTGGACTAGTCGCTTCTCGCCGTACGGGGGCCGCGTTCACTGCTACAAACACAGGCTGAGAATCTACCCGAGGCGCATTTGCTGCCGTTGTTTTTTTAATAGCAACCTGTTCTACCGTTGGTGCATTCTTAGCTTTTTCTTTAGCACCCTCAACCATCGCCGTAGTGACGGGTATTGCTGCCGGTTTTTTTGATAACCGATCATAAAGCCCTTTTATTTTTAGACCCAATCCTGTGGTTAACGCAGCCACAGACAGCGCACCCCAGACCACATTGGCAATACCCGCTGCTTTCACCATCAAAATACTGACAGCGCCGATTAAAACACCACCAATTACTACAGCAGCTGCGCCGGCTAGTGCCTTACTACGGTGCTCAAGTTTTTGTGCGGAATCCTTTACTGTCACCGCTTTATAGGCATGATAACCCACTTCAGCAATCTCCTTTAACGTTGAAAATGCAAACGCTGCAATAAAAAAGAGCGGGGCAAATGCTATTTCAAATACCAATGATAGAACCACTGATGTCGTTACCAAAACAGACACAATGACATTCGACACCACATTGATTATTTTAGATTTTGACGGATCACGGTACGCCTCAACAAGGGAGATCAACGCGCTCACCCATGACATGGTTGCTACTAAAGGAAAAATAGCAAAACGTAATACACCGTGCAGTAAAAAATTCACCATACGCTGTTTAAAAAATGACGAAAAAACGGCTATGTCTAAAAAACCACGGAATAGGCCAACACTGTGGCCCACCCCCTCGACGCCCGACATTCCTGTACTTATTGAATCACTCATAACACTCCCCCTAAAATTATTTATTTGTGAATATTTTAATTAATGAAATATTACTATAGAACTACTTTAACTTCAATAACAATTTAAAAATAAAACTAATTTGTCGGAAATAACCATTTGGTACGGCTACGGGTCAAAATAATCATGCGCCCATCATAGTCTAGATCAATAATTAACCAATACGGGAAAATCCCGGATTTATGGGGTGTATTTTAGAGAGAGGACGCTATAATAGGCGCCCTAAACCCAATGAAACAATGAGTGACTCATGCCTATCTACGAATATAAATGCAATACCTGTGGTGAACATACTGAACTACTGCAAAAAATTAACGATCCTCTCGCCACGGAATGCCCCCACTGCCATCAACACGAATTGAAAAAATTAGTCACCTCAGCCGCCTTCCACCTAAAAGGAAGTGGCTGGTATGTAACTGATTTCAAAGATAAACCCAAAGACACTGTACAAAAAACAGAAGACAAGCCCGATAAAAAAGCGGATAATAGCAAAAGTACCTCTGAAACAAAGGCTAAGGACAGCAAAAAAAATGAGTCGAGTGGGAAAAGCGATTAGACGGTATTTTATTGGTGGCCTGCTCATATGGCTGCCGATATGGGCCACTTACATTGTTATCAAATTCCTCGTGCTACTGATGGATGGCAGCATAAATCTGCTACCCACGCGTTACCAGCCTCATGCATTATTCGGCACGGATGTCCCTGGAATAGGCCTTATCCTCACCTTAGTTATCCTGCTCATTACAGGCCTGCTCGTCACTAACTTTATTGGCGACCGCATTGTCAAGGCCTGGGATAAACTCCTATCACGCATCCCACTTATTCGCAGTATCTATTCGGCGGTAAAGCAGGTGACTGAGGCCCTCTTAAAACCCTCTGGCAAGTCCTTTCGTAAAGTGCTAATGATTGAGTTTCCACGTAAAGGTATTTGGAGTATCGGTTTTCAAACGTCTGAAACCTTTCCACACGCACCTGGCGACAAAAATCATATTACCGTCTTCGTACCCACCACCCCCAACCCCACGTCCGGGTTTTTGATGATCGTGCCTGAAGACGATGTGGTTGAACTAGACATGTCTGTAGAAGATGGCTTAAAAACCATTATCTCTTTAGGCGTCGTGAACGCGGGCAAACCGCCCGCAAATATAAATACAATGTGACGTCAACCATGGAACGCAACCTTATTCTTATTCGGCTTATTTATGGCTTCCGCTATTTTATGGTGTATGTGCCGATATTGGTTATCTTCATGGAAGCACATAATATTTCCTTCACCGATTTTTTTGTAACACAAGCGGTATTCGCCGCTGCTTATGCGATCGTTAGTATCCCCTGTGGCTACCTATCCGATCGGATTGGCTGGAAAAATAGTATGATTATAGCGAGCCTACTGAATATTTTAGCCACCAGTCTTTATGCCTTTTGGTTTACCTTTCCCTCGTTTTTAATTGCTGAAGCACTTTATGGAATAGCGTTTGCACTCTTCAATGGTAGTGAAGTTGCCTTGCTTTATGAATCACTTGTCGCTTTGGGCCGCCGCGATGAGTATAAACAGCAACAAGGTACCTGCGAAATGTGGGGCCGTGTGATGGAAGGCATTGCCTGTATCATTGGCGGTCTTATCGCAGCGGATGCCATTAACTTGCCGTTCTATGTGCAATTTGGTGTTGCGTTCATACTCATTTTTCTAGTAACCAACCTCAAAAAAGTGACGCCCCCTGCCGCTCAAGACCACCCGAAATTGGGGACTGCCTTACATAATATTTTCATTAAACAACGCCCTTTACGTTGGATTATTATTTATTCAAGTATTATTGGGTTTGCAACACTCACCGCCGTGTGGATGATGCAACCCTACTTCAAGCAACAACAGTTATCACTCGTGTGGTTTGGTTTTGGCTGGGCGATCATGAATTTTTGCGTGGGCATTGGCGCCCAAATCGAGCCTAAAATCGAGCGCATGATGGGATTGAAACGGTTAATAATAAGCATACCGATTGTTATTGCCGTTGGTTTATTATGCTTTGGCTTGTTTAAAGCTGCTGCTGTCTACATCGCATTGCTGATTATTTCGCTGATGCGTGGCTTTAAAGTACCACTCGTGATGAGCATTCTCAATCATGCCGTTCCCTCTTCCATTCGTGCCACCGCCGTAAATAGCGAGAGCTTATTGATGCGCATACTCTTCGCCATCATCACGCCCTGGATTGGCTATCTTGCAGACTCGACACACGGCCTCTCTGATGCCTTTTACGTACTCATGGCCGTTTGTGTCCTCGTTGGGATCGCTGCGATGACTACCATGCCACGCTTCAAGAGACAGTAGGTGTCAGTTCCGGCGATTCGTTCGATCCCCCCCTTTTTTCAATCAGTTAAAATTTCCAAATCGCCGTGCCGTGCGCGGCGATTCTGTATACTCAGTCAAATAATGTTTGCGAA
>NVSS01000002.1 GCA_002732805.1 Coxiella sp. (in: g-proteobacteria) | reverse complement strand
TCGTGCTACCGTTAAAATTCATAGCAATTACATTTTGTAATTGAGACTTTGTGTCACCAACATAGTCTACCGTAACCATTGTTTTTGCAAACGCGATTGGGCTTGCAATGACGGCGGCAATTAAACAAATGGATGCGCTACTTAAAATCTTCATATACTACCTCACTACCTTAGATCAGACCAATTAATATACATCTCGGGGCGTCGCTTGACAACGCATTTACTACGCCATAAAATATAATGCATTTCAATTGGTTATGATCCACTCTTGTGGCGACACCTCATGTAATGCTTGGGCAGTGATAACTGCCTATTTGATGGGATCATTTGCATTTTGGCCTCACTTTAATTACATTAACCATGCCAAATCAATACCCAAGGAATATAAGATGACCATCACACTCTCAAAGCGTACGTTACGTATCAAACCCTCCGCCACTATGGCTGTCAATGCTAAAGCCCTGGAAATGAAACGCGCAGGCATTGACATTATTAACCTCAGTGTCGGTGAACCTGACTTTCCAACGCCCGACATAATTAAAGCAGCTGGCATCAAAGCCATTGAAGACAATGTGACGCACTACACGCCGATTGATGGTATGCCTGAGCTCAAACAAGGCATCATTGATAAATTCAAACGTGATAATAAACTTGACTACGCGCTCAACGAAATTATTGTTACGCCCGGTGCCAAACAAGCGGTTTATAATGCGTGCCAAGCCTTGCTCAACGAAGGCGATGAAGTCATTATTCCTGCGCCCTTTTGGGTATCGTATTCCGCCATGGTGGAACTTGCAGACGCAACACCCGTCATTGTGATGACCGATCATAAGCAGCATTTTAAAATCACCCCTGCGCAACTGGAACAAGCAATCACCAACAAAACCAAAATCGTGATGCTCAATAGCCCAAGCAACCCTACCGGCATGATTTACACATTAGAGGAACTACAGGCACTTGGAGAGATACTCTTAAAATACCCCGCTATTGCTATTATCGTTGATGATATTTACGAATATATTTATTGGGATAATAAAGTATTTGTAACGCTCTTAAACGCGTGTCCGGCACTTAAAGACCGCACGGTGCTCGTTAACGGCGTCTCGAAAGCATATGCAATGACAGGCTGGCGCATTGGCTATACAGCCGCTCCTGCTGAGATCACCAACGCCATGAAAAAAGTACAATCGCATAGCACCTCATGTGCGAGCTCTGTTTCACAAATGGCAGCCATTGCAGCACTCAAAATTCCCTACAAAGAGCTACGTCACATGTATGACGAGTTTCAAAAACGTCATGATCTGGTGGTTGCAGGACTGCAAAAAATAGACAGCATCACTGTACAAAAAGCGGACGGTGCATTTTACCTCTATCCCTACGTCCAAGCAGCCATTGATAAATTGGGACTTGCTGATGATATTGAGCTCGCCACCTACTTGCTCGAGAAGGCTCATGTGGCCACAGTACCCGGAACCGCCTTCGGCACCCCGGGTTATTTGCGTATTTCTTGCGCAACTAGCGCCGAACAACTCGAAGAAGCCGTAAAACGTCTGCAAAAGGCCTTGTAACACTTGACGTTAGCAGGAGCGCTCAGTACCATACTGCCTCCTGATTACCAATATTCCCCGGTAGCTCAGTGGTAGAGCAGGTGACTGTTAATCACTTGGTCGGCAGTTCAAATCTGTCCCGGGGAGCCATATTAATAAACCAGCTTTTGCTGGTTTTTTTTGCTTGAGTTGCCGGGGTAAATTAATAAAGGACTAACCCGGAAACATAGGTTACAGATTATACCGAACACACTGGTAATACTTTTGCCCCAAAGGGGTTATCCAACGGCAGAAATTTTCCTCATTGCTTACCATATAAATTTTGAGCCATGACATGATCGATAAACAAGCGGATGTTTAGTGGCAGGAAACGACGCCAGGCATAAAACAGCTGTAGGTCACCCTCTGCTTGATAAAATTCAGAAATAAATAACAGGCACTAGTGCGCCCTGCTCTATTTCTTTCTGACAATATGCACTAGGAAGCTGTGTTATACCATACCCTGCTACAGCCGCGTTACGCGCTGCCTCCCAATTATTGACGGTCAGTCTCGCATTTTGAAAATACGCACCACACTTACCCTGCCGTGACATAAAAGTCTGATAGGACTGCTTCCAAAATATTAAGTGGTGCTCGCGCAGCATTTCTAATGTGCTTGGAGCGCCATACTGCTCAAAGTAGCAAGGAGATGCAAGTAATTGCAAGCTTGAGCGCCCTATCACTTTTGCTACAACACCATCTATGAGGGTGTCAATCTCGGCCCCCTTTTTTTCAATTTTTCAGCCAGTTAATTTTCGATTTTGTCCGTCTTTATCACGGCTATATTTGATTTTTGTTTAATATTTAAAAACTCCCGCCTAAGCATAGAAATTTTTGCTTGAACTTTAGAACGCTCCTCTTCAGCTACAAAGTGGCGCCGTAATGTTTTACTTAAACTAAATGAGCCGGTTTCTTCCTCATAATAATGACTGTCAGATCGGCACTAACTTTTTCAACTCATTGTATTATTGAGTTAATATGAAATACATTAGTGCAAATAAGACAAAACAGCTATGTAAGCGCTTTAAACAGATGACAATCCTGAGAATCGCTGTAACTCACGCTAACAGCATTTTTTCCCAGGGCTTTCAAGATGCTCTTTAGCCATGCTATACAACCGTGATGCATTCCATAAACTTAACGCACCTGTTACGGCAGAACCTACTACTTCGACCACACGCTGCGCCTTACTGATCCGCCCAAGCAAACCAATACCCCGGAATAAAGATAATACGACAATAGGTGCGCTGGTGGTATCGACCGAACAAGACAATGCACACAAAAATGCAGGGAATGAAAATGAGCTCAGATTCTGTTTAGGCTTGTGTTTATGACCGTGTTCGTGTTCGTCTTCGTGATCATCTTCATGTTTATGCGCTTGTTTTTCATTTATAAGCAATGTACCAAGCTCAGCCGTCGCTGGAGTAAGCACCGGGGTCTTTACTTTATTGTAACGTGCATGGTTATACATTCTAAAATGCACGTAGCCATCTGCCAGAGATAATACCGCAAAAAATGCTAATGCCCCATATTGAAATTCCTTTGGATTCTTATAGGCTTCACTCCCTAACAAATGCTCCATGTCATCCACTATCCTCAACGCGAATGCTGTCCCACTTGCAATACTTAAAACCGTATCACATGCAGCACGTGAAAAACTTTTCAAGTCCTCTGATGTTATCGCTTTCCTAGACATACGTACCCCCTATTAATTAAACAAAATGCTATGTCATAACATCTCGAGAGATTATGTTACAATATAACTATATTTGTCAAGCACCGTTATTTTAACTAACCACCGGCAATGGAAAATAAAATTTTAATGCACTGATATTAATGTATTTATTCAGTTGATATTTATTTAGAGAACCGTGCAAATATATAATAACTATGATATAATGCTGGCCAATATTGTTATACTATAACTATTGGATGGTTTATGGTCACTTTGGAATTATTAGCAACACAATATAATTTTAAGCTCACCGAGCTGCGCAAAGATATTCTTGACGTACTTCTGAAAATAAAAAAACCGCTTAAAGCCTATGACCTTCTTGAGCACGTCAAAAAAATACGTCCCAATGCAAAACCGCCAACGGTATACCGCGTATTAGATTTTCTGGTGAACAAAGGTGTGTTACACCGCCTGGATAAACATAATGCCTACGCACTTTGCCAACTGGATCATAGCCACGATATAGGACAGACAGATATTGATATTTTACTCGTTTGTAAAATGTGTATGGGGGTAACGGAACTGTCGGATCGTGTGCTGACTGCGTTGATTGATAAAATTCAAGAAGAACGTTCAATGATCATTGATAGCAAGCAAATTGAATTACAATGCATTTGCAAATCATGTGCAGCGCATTAACAAGCACACACGGATGCAACACTTAAAAAGGACACCCCCATGCATGTCGCTTTTCGCAACTACGAAACCACGCCCATCGATTCGGTCAGTGAGACCTATCGCAATAATCACGAACATCAAACCGTTCAATTTGTTAAACAACAACAGCAAACCTATACCCCCTGCCGTCATCGCACATTGAGCATGTGAGATACGCTTGAATATTTAGACACGGCTGTTGATGAAAGCGACCCCGATACACAAGCATCACAGATGGAACACGTGTTACAAACCGCTGAAGCCATCCGTGCAGATGGGCATCCGCCCCGCAGTCAAACCTGAATTTAATTTATAATCAGCAAGTTATCTTTATATAATAATGCCAAGTAAGGCGTGATAGTGTACGTCCAATAAATCAATACGTTAATCCGCAATTACTACGTAACGAAGATACTAACATTCAAGCGCAATATCCCATACTATTTGATAATCATAAGCCTAACGCTTTAACTTATTGAATATATCAGGCACCCAAGGCCGTAACGCAATCATAATGGCAGAACCATCGCGCTCGGCTAATGGCCTGGCGATATCTTCGTTACTCAGCGCTAGAAATTTATCGGCCAGTTTACGCATCTCACGCTGCAAAAGCCGGTTGGCCTCCTCAGTTAACATACCGCTCTTACAAACAAACAATTCATTAGACTGATCAAATTGGCAGTGCATAAAATCATGCTGCATATGCCGTTTAAAAAATGCATAGATAGGCCCATCAGGCAGCCAATCAAAATTAGAGGCAATACGTAATCGAATATGATTATTAGGTAATAATTCAATGATGCCCAATGTATTCAGCGCAATCAGTTTCGAGATACAGTCTGCTTTCGATAAGGTGTAATACGCCACTATATTATCAAGCGTCCAATGACTTAAAACGCAAATCAATACCAGCATTAACGTCTCATCGTTAATAATGCTCTGCTCTTGTGCCAACGTGAGCTGCTGGACTGCAGGTCGCTGTTGACGCGCCAACCGCATAATATCCAGTAGCTCTAACCCCATCATCTGACATATCTTTTGTAGACGCTCTAGGGTTAAGTCTTGCTGAGAAAACAGGCGCTTGACGCTTGCTTCGGAAATGCCTAACTGTATGGCTACGTCAGCATAGGTCTTGCTGGCTGCTTTAAGCTGCTGCTTCACAACAGATACGATTTGTGCGATTTGAGACATAAACCCTCCAAAAGTATTATATAATGATACCTAATGTAGTGAATAATGCAACAATTCGATTGTGGGTTGCAAATATTGATATCTCAGGATAATCTGCATCTAAGATTTATTAACCACTTTTTCCAACACAGGTGCATTATGATTAAAACAAAAGGCTTTCTACCCTACATTCTCATTATCTTCTTCAATGCGTTCATCGACTTGGGGCATAAGATATTAATTCAAAATACGCTTTACCAAACATCCGATGCGACGCATTTCTCATTGATGTCATCCATTGTGAACGCCTTAATCTTATTACCCTATCTCTTCTTATTTACACCGTCTGGATTTATTGCGGATAAATTTCGTAAAGCCAATGTGTTACGCATCACTGCGGCCGCTGCGATACCACTCACTTTAATTGCCACGTGGAGTTACTATCAAGGGTATTTTGAAATGGCCTTTGCAATGACACTCTTGTTAGCGGCACAAAGCGCCCTTAACTCACCGGCAAAATACGGTTATATAAAAGAGATTTTCGGTAAATCAAACATTGCACGTGCCAATGCCGTCGTACAGACGGTCGCTATTCTATCTATACTAGCCGGCACGTTTATATTCTCGATTATCTTTAATCATTACCTACAAAAATATATGCTAATGCATAGTGTTGATCGCAGTGCCATTCTGAAAGCCTTTGCACCGGCTGGTATTTTATTAGTGATCTGTTCGTGTGCGGAAACCATTTGTACCTTTATCATTCCTCAAAAATTACCCGCCGACCCAAGCAGCCATTTTCAAGTCAACCAATATGCCAAAGGTATTTATTTAAAACGCTACCTGAAGGAAGTCAATCACACACCGGTCATTTTGTTATGCATTCTTGGGCTGTCTATCTTCTGGGGTATTAACCAGGTATTACTCGCCAGTTATGGCGCTTATTTAAAAGAGTTTGCCGGCAACCCCAGCACTGTTTTTGTCCAAGGCGCATTAGCGATGGGCGGCATTGGTATTCTACTTGGTGCTAGTTATGCGGGTCGCGTTTCCCGTGGCTATATTGAAACAGGGTTAATTCCGTTTGCCGCCATTGGTATATCCATTGGGTTATTTATATTACCCCACGTCACGAATCACATCGTCATCCTGGGATTATTCCTCTTTTATGGCTTCTTCGGTGGTATGTTAGTAGTGCCTTTAAATGCGCTCATTCAGTTTAATGCCAAAGACAGTCATCTCGGAAAGGTGATGGCCACCAATAACTTTATTCAAACCGTGTTTATGCTTGGGTTTCTCGTCGTCAATATTATCTTTATGAAACTCGGTGGTAACATTCTTTACTTTTTATATGGGCTCTTCGTCATCGCTGTCGCGGGTACGTTCTTTTCAATCTACCGTTTACCACAAGCCCTCATGCGCTACCTGCTCTACTTTATCGTTTCTAAAATCTATGGTGTTAAGGTGGATGGGCTTGATAACATGCCATCGACTGGCGGACTACTGCTACTTGGAAACCACACCAGCTTCTTAGATTGGGCTATCTTACAAATTGCGTCGCCACGTCCCATTCGCTTCGTCATGGAACGCAGCATTTCTGAGAAATGGTACCTCAAATGGATCATGCACAAATTAAAGGTTATTCCTATCTCACGAGGCGCGAGCAAAGGATCACTTGAAGCCATCAATCTCGCACTGAAAGCAGGTGATGTGGTTGCGCTCTTTCCAGAGGGTCGCCTTAGTCGCAACGGTCAAATCGGTCATTTTAACACAGGTTTTGAACGTGCTGCTCAAGACAGCAATGCACAAATCATTCCCTTTTACTTACTCGGCCTATGGGGCACCAAAAGCTCCTACGCCACCTCACGCTACAAAACACTCTCTAAATCCAAACACCGTCGTGTCAGCGTTACGTTTGGTGAACCACTAAGCGAGTCCACCGATGCTGTCGCGTTAAAACAAAAGGTTGCTGAACTCTCGATTCGTGCTTGGAAAAATTACATCGGCTCACTGGGCACAATTGCTGAAGAGTGGCTAAAGCGCGTCAAACAAATTCCAAACACACGCTGCCTAACGGACTCTATCGGTATCAAACTGACCCATTCTCAATTATTGTCCACGGTGATGTATATGGAAGAAGAATTTTCTCCGCAACTCATCGGACAACAAAACATCGGCCTATTATTACCCCCTGGTGCAGCGGGCATTATCGCTAATTTAACTGTATTATGCCTGGGTAAAACCATTGTTAATCTCAACTACACCACCAGTGTTGCTAACCTACTATCTGCTCTGCAGGATGCTAGCGTTAAAACCATTATCACAGCACGCCCTTTTATTAAAAAATTAAAAGCAAAAGGCTATGATTTAACAGCGCTGCTACACGATGTTAAGGTCATCTATATTGAAGACTATAAAACATCCACCACCAAATATTCGATTATTCGTAACTTTATTCTCGTGAAAATATTACCTGTATTTCTATTGAAGCGCTTAGTATTGGCCAATCAAGATAATAACCGTACTGCTGCGATCTTATTTAGTAGCGGCAGCGAGTCCAAACCTAAAGGTATCGAATTAACACATCGTAATATTTTGGGAAATGCCAAACAAATATCGAGTGTCTTTAATATTGAAGATCACGATGTTGTGTTAAGTTCCTTACCCTTATTCCATGCCTTTGGCTTAACGGCAACCACCATTATGCCACTCGTCGAAGGCACGCCCATGGTCTGTCATCCTGATCCTACGGACGCGGTACGTATTGGTAAGCTTATCTACAAGCATAAAGTGACCGTCATGTGTGGCACCTCAACCTTCTTTGGACTATATTGCCGCAACCGTAAATGCTTGCCACAAATGCTTGAAAGTCTACGCCTGGTTATCGCGGGCGCCGAAAAACTCAGTCATCGTATTCGCCAGGAATTCAAACTGAAATTTAACTTGGATATCTATGAAGGATACGGCGCTACGGAAGTCGCACCTGTAGCCAGCTCTAACTTGCCTGACGCGTTAAATTCGGATGATTGGCACGTCCAACAAGCGAACAAAGTCGGCACCGTTGGATTAGCCCTTCCAGGATCGGCATTTAAAATTGTGGATCCCGATACCTACGACGCATTGCCCATCGGTAGCGAAGGCATGGTTTTGATTGGCGGTACCCAGGTCATGAAAGGCTATCTTAACAACCCAGAAAAAACAGCGCGTGTGCTGATCTGTGAGGATCATATTACCTGGTATATCACCGGTGACAAAGGTGTTATCGATGCGGATGGCTTTTTAACCATCGTCGATCGCTATTCACGCTTTGCCAAAATTGGTGGCGAAATGGTGAGTCTCTCTTCGATTGAACAGCGATGCGAGGCGGCGATTGACAATCCAGACATTGAATTGATGGCCGTGGCTATTCCAGACGCTAAAAAAGGTGAAAAAATCGTGGTACTTCATACCGGATCGATTGACCCCGCAGCGATGCGCGAAGCCATTACTAAAGAGGCTGGGAATAACCTACTCGTACCCGCTTCGTACATTCAAGTTGACGAACTGCCTAAGCTTGGTAGCGGCAAAAAGGATTATGTGACCGCTAAGCATCTAGTACTTGACTAGCACCCCCTGCAATGATCAAATGGCGCTAATGTAATAATAGTATTGGGACTGTATGTATGCCGTATAATCATGATAACTGGGGAACAGTATCAAGTAGCATAGGTGGCGCCGCTTTTATTTGGATGGCCAGCGAAGGTATTATTACTTCCCAAGCACCCATGATTCTAACCGTTACCCTCTCCACCCTACTCATTCACGCAGCCACTGAAGCGACTCGCTTTCGCGTTACCACAGGCGATTGGCCCAAGGGCGATGACTTATCAACAATAATTACAAACACCCGCGATCTTGGCTTTAAGATCGCGGGCTCTGTCGCAGGATTCATGACCGGAGTAGGTATTGCTGATAGCTTAGGCTATGGCAACCTCACTAAGACACTAATGATCATGCTCTTTGATTCGCTTGCAGTAGGCATTATTAATCTTATGAATGAACTTCCTAAATGTCACAGTAGAGCGGATTTTACATCCACATTACTCAAGACAGTAGACCTCATGATGACCGTTGCCGGCGCTGCAGCCATTTGGCAGCAAATAAGCCTCATCGACACGTTACCCCGAACCACACGAGCGGCCATTAGCGGCTTCGCTATTTTTGCAGAATTTATGTTGCTTCGATTTACAACGGGAGTGGCATTGTGGAACGGTGTAAAAAAATGCTGTGGTTATGGTGCAATAAATGAAGAAACAGATCTCTTAATTATATTGAATCCCTAATATTGCTCATAACTTAGACAGCGCTTGTGAACATAATGCCGCTTCTTCAGACAACCAATCACATAAATTTTGTATTCGTTTTAACTTCATGTATTGTTTGGTAGACACAAAATAATAATGCTTGCCCGTTTTTACAACGAGGTCATTCACTGGCCTTAATTGGCCTGATACCAAATCATCCACCAACAATATGTTATGCGACACTAACAAGCCCATACCCATATTCGCTGCTAAAATAGCCTGATTTGAATTTTGAAAATAGATACGATTAGAAACATCCGGTTCTTCAACACCCGCTTGTTGGCACCATACTTCCCAATCCGTCAGGCGCAGGGCATGCTCGACGTAGATCGCTTTGTGTGTCCGCACCAATTGCTCCAGGGGTTGTTTCTTTTGAAGTAATTTAGGGCTCGCCACCAATATTAATCGATCACCAAATAAGCGGCGGTGATACAGGCTATCATCCGTCACCGCATCGGTATAATCAATCATGGCATCAATGTCATCGTACTTGAAATTAACATCACGCCCTAAGGATGAAATACGTAAATCTATATCCGGGTATTGCATCTGAAAATTAGGTAAGCGCGCAATCAACCAACGCGTTGTTAATGCCGTAAATAAATTAAAGGTAATCACATTACCCACTTTGGTCCGCATTAAGCGTCGCGTTCCTTTTTCGATGAGCTTTAGTGATTGAGAAACCTTGTCGTAGAAATAACTGCCTTCTTCCGTCAGTGTCACACCATTAGAATCACGCACAAACAGCTGCACCTCTAAAAAAGATTCGAGTTGTTTAATGCTTTGGCTTACCGCGGAATGTGTCACGTGTAGCGCTTCGGCCGCACGCGAAAAACTCAAGTGCTGCGCCACCGCGGCAAAGACCGGCAGGCTCTTTAAAGGGGGCAATACGTATTTCATTGCATTGTTAATTTCACTAACATAACTGTCAATATATATCATTTTATCAATTAGTTCAATGCGAATATAATACTAACCATGTAGAATTAGTAACAATTCAGGTATATTCAATGAGATACATCACACAGTCAAAGCAAATAGCTTGGATACCCAGCTTCCTCATGGCCTACCTGTGCATCTCATTGCTTACCGCACTCGCAAAATCACAAATAACACACATACCCCTTCTAGAATTGATTTTTTTACGCTATCTCGTCCCTTGCCTGCTATTCTGGTGGATCCAACTAAACATACAAAAACCCATCAAGCCACGCCATCATCTACCGCATATCATGCGCGGCATTGTGCTGCTATTAAGTCAATACAGTTTGTTTTATTGCATCGCACACAATACGTTATTAAATTCAATGTTATTGATGATGACGTCATCATTTTTCATACCGCTACTTCGATATAAAACGGAACCGCTGCCTCTACGGACACTCCTCGCTATCGGCACAGGCTTCACCGGTGTCGTGTTAATCTTGCATCCGAACGCAGCCTTGTTTAATTGGCCTGCTTTAGCCGGTGTATTTTCAGGTTTTTGTATCGCCATTTCAGCAATCATTATGCAGAAACAAGTCACGAGTGACAGCGCGAATACGCACATCCTTTACACCTACAATGTCAGCACTGTCATAAGCTTTATTGTACTGATAAGCTTTAATCATCACGCCGCATTAGGTATACATATTGATACGCTTTATCACAACCATACGATTTTAATACTACTACTGATGGGCATTCTCAGCATATCAAACCAAGCGCTCAAAGGCATTGGCTATCAACGTGTAACACAGCTTAACCGTGTTGCACCGCTGGCTTACAGCACCGTCATTTTTGCAGGATTATTAGACTGGGGCATTTACGGCCAAACACCCGGCACACTTGCCTATGTTGGCGCCGCCTTGATTGTCTGTAGCGGCATTAGTGTCTCACTTAATAAATAACGTTATTACTTGTCGGTAGACTTGTCTTCAGACGCCTCTTCTTCAGCATCAGCCTCACGCGACGCTTCAATCTCTTCATAAAGCGCATTCACTAATTTATTAATCTTAGCCAAGTCTTTTGATTGCTGCGCTTGAATGTTTGCAACGGACTGCACCAATACACTGATGCTTGCGAGCTTCACACCAACGGGATCATTAGGATCAACGTCGGGTGTATTCGCCGTGGGCTTGATGATTGACTTCACGTTCTTAACAATCGCGTCTAAATCAATTTTTTTAGCTATATCCGATAATTTATTCTTAGTCATGGTCGCCTCTTATATTCAATATATAAACCTGTAACATTACATTTAACCTTAAACGGTTGCCTAATATTTTACCAGAATTCGCTGGAATTACAAATGAGCGAGCGCATCTCTAGCGATGCCACTACGCGCCCAAAGGAGGCATTACCGGGAAAATAAGTCACCTGGCGCAAACAAGCACACATACGCCACCAACGTGCCACCTGCTTCCCCCATTAAATGCAACGAAAAAGCGCTACCACCAACCGCAGCAACAGCAAAAATTACCTGAATTTCCGATTTAAACGCGCAAAAAAAAGCGGCGGTGGTCAATATCGTCTTCAAGATACACCTCACCATGCGGCTCAAAACCAAAGCCACAATAAAATTTATTGAGGTATTCTTGTCCGCTAATTTCAATCGTCTTCCCAGGCCACAACTGCTGACACTGGTCGATACATTGTTTTGTTAACTGCTTACCTAATCCTTTTCCGCGCATCTGTAGCGATGTTACTACGCGCCCAAAGGAGGCGTTGTCGGAAAAATAGTCGCCCGGCGCAAATAAGCGTGCATAAGACACCAACGTGCCATCTGCCTCCCCCATTAGATGCATGGCCTTTTCATCCTTACCATCAAGCTCGGGGTACAAGCATTCTTGTTCCAACATAAACACGTCCTGGCGCAGCCGCAATAACGCATAGAGCGCATCAACTGTTAACGTTTCAAAGGGCTTGACCGACCAATTTAATTGCATAAGTCATACACTGCATTCAATTTAGGCACCAGGCCTTCAAAAATCTCACAACTCATTGCCTGCTGTGCATCCGAATAGGATTTGTCAGGGTCGTAATGAACCTCAATGATAACGCCATCCGCGCCAGCAGCAACACTCGCACAAGACATTGGCGCAACGAGGCTACGAATACCCGTACCATGACTTGGGTCCACGACAACTGGCAGATGACTCAGCTCTTTCATTAACGGTACCGCATTAAGGTCGAGTGTGTTACGTGTATAGCTTTCAAAAGTACGTATCCCTCGCTCGCATAAAACAACATTTGGATTGCCTTCATTTAAAATATACTCAGCCGCCATCAACCATTCTTTATACATTGCTGACAGACCGCGCTTAAGCAGGATAGGCACATTAACGCGGCCTAATTCGCGTAGCAAATTATAATTTTGCATGTTACGTGCGCCCACTTGAAACATATCGATCTTACCAATGGCCAATTCTATTTGGCTCGGCTCCATAATCTCTGAAACGCTTGCGAGGTTATATTTACGTGCTGCCTCGCTCATGAACTTAAGACCATCCGCACCCAATCCTTGGAAATCATAGGGCGACGTACGCGGCTTAAACGCGCCACCACGTAAAAATTGCGCGCCTGACGCGGCAACACTTTTGGCAATGCGGTGTATTTGTTCTTCTGTTTCTATCGAACAGGGGCCTGCCATAATAGCAAGTGAGTCGCCACCTATTTTCTTACCGGCGACATCAATCACTAAATCATCTTGGCGCAAATCATTTCCGGCCAATTTAAATTGATTTGAAAATTGCTCAACACGATCTACGTACGGTAAGTCAACAAAACGGTCACTTTGTATTGAGGCATCAATCCCACTCACAATAGCAACGGCAATTCGTGCACCCTGCTGCTCTTGCACCGCCCGAAAGCCCATTCGTTGCAGACGCTGAATTAATTCAATCGCCTGCTCACCTGTTGTCTCATGCTTTAAAATTAAAATCATAGCAAACCCCTTGTTAACGTGGATCTAAATCGGTAATTAATTTTTTGAAAGCGGCATCACCTTTTTCATGTGCCGTTTGCACTAATAATGAGGCCACAACAAACCCATCTGCGTGGGTGAGCACATCATTTGCCATTGTTTTGTTGGCAATACCAAACCCGACAATTAGCGGCAAATCAGTAATCGCTTTAATCTCTGCTATTTTTTCAACAAAGCCTTCTGGAAATGCATCGCGCATACCCGTCACCCCTTTTCGGCATGCATAGTAAAGCATGCCACGCCCCTGCTTGGCGATCAGTTTAATACGTTCTGTAGGGGTGGACGGCGCAATAAGATAAATAGGATCAATATCCACGTCACAACACGCCTGATGATACACTGCCGCTTCTTCGATTGGAAGATCGACGACCAAACATCCATCCACACCACAAGCGCTCGCTTCTTTAAAAAATGCATCCAATGGACCGTGCTGTAATAATGGATTTAAATAAGTAAACAGAACCACTTTAGTTGAATGGGATTGTTTAAAGGTTTTAATGAGCAGCAATGCATCATCAAGTGACACATCATGCTCAAGTGCACGTAGGGCCGCTGCCTGTAGCACCGGTCCATCAGCAACAGGGTCCGTAAACGGCACACCCACTTCAATAATATCGACACCACGCTCAGCATAGGCATTCATCATGGCTAAACTTTTTTCAAGACCACCATCACCTGCTGTCACAAAGGTGATATAGGCCTTTTTATCTTTAAAAACGTCACGGATCGTACCCATTACACCAACCCTCGCTCAAATAAACTCGGCAAATCTTTATCACCCCGCCCTGATAGATTCACCAGTATCAATTCGTCTTTAGAAAATTCATTGCTGTGCGTACATACGTAGGCTAAGGCATGTGATGATTCAAGTGCCGGGATAATACCTTCGGTACGTGTCAGTAATTTAAACGCATCGATTGCTTCATCGTCAGTGGCGGCATCATAAGTCGCACGCCCCATCGCATGTAGTGCGGCATGCTGTGGACCGACACTCGGATAATCTAATCCGGCAGATATTGAATGCGTCTCTGCAATTTGGCCTTGCTCTGTTTGCAGCAAGTAACTGTAGGTGCCATGTAACACGCCTTTTTTGTCTGTCCGAAATCGTGCTGCATGCTCGCCCAGCTGATCGCCGGTACCACCCGCCTCAACACCAATCAATTTAACCTCATCATCCAGAAATGCTGAGAAGATCCCAATCGCATTGGAGCCTCCACCAACACAAGCAATCACGCGACTTGGAAGCCGGTCAAATTGCGTGAGGCACTGCTCACGTGCTTCTGCCCCAATAATCGACTGAAAAAACGCAACCATCTCAGGAAAAGGATCAGGTCCTAAAGCGGAACCCAAACAATAATGTGAATCATCAAATGTAGCCGCCCAGTCACGTAAGGCTTCATTCACCGCATCTTTTAAGGTTTTTGATCCGCTGTCGACTGAAATCACCTCGGCACCTAATAAACGCATCCGCTCTACATTCGGCATTTGACGCGCCATATCAACGGTACCCATGTAAACGACACAGTCTAAATTAAGCTTGGCACACGCCGTTGCTGTGGCGACACCGTGTTGACCGGCCCCTGTTTCGGCAATGATCCGCTGTTTGCCCATACGTTTCGCTAATAAACATTGCCCAAGTGCATTATTTAATTTATGCGCACCGCTATGCAGCAAATCTTCACGTTTTAATATAATACGTGGGCCATTAATCGCCTTTGAAAAATTAGATACCTCTGTAATCGGGGTTGGCCTACCAGCATAAGATTGCAATAGCGCTATAAAATCCGTATGAAACTTAGCATCACTTACCAATTTATCATACTCAACACGCAATTCTTTTAACGGCGTCACCAATCCTTCGGGCACATACAGCCCACCAAATTCACCAAAGCGGCCATTTGTAGCCACTAATAACGGATGTAATTTAAGTTTATTCATTATTACTTCTCTCTACTGCGTCATAGCAGGCTTTAATTTTATCAAGATCTTTGACACCCAGCACTGATTCGGCACCACTACTAATATCCAAGGCAAAGGGATAAAAATGTGCAATTGCATCGGGAATCGTCTCAGCCGTAATACCACCGGCAATAAATGCTCTATAATGTGGATCGAGTGTCACTTGCTGCCAATCAAATGGTTGCCCACTACCCGGCTCTTCATAATCGTAAAGCAAATAATCACGTTGCGGGTCTAATTTAAGTATTTGGCTAAATTGTTGTGCCACAATACAGGGGTACTGTGCCGTTAACATTGAATAGGCTGCAGCAGCTGTCGGACCGTGTAACTGAACAAAATCCGCATGGACGGCGGTGGCGATATCGAGTATTTCATCTGCTTGTTGATCCACAAATACGGGTACGATTAAACCACCCGCATCATGGACCGCAGCTGCTATGGCTATTGCCTTATCGAGCGTTACATGACGCTTTGAAGCGGGATGGAAAATCAGCCCAATATACGTCACACCCTGTACTATTGCCTCTGCTGCCATGATTGGGTCTGTTAGACCACAAATTTTAAGCTGTGTTGTCATTGCCACGCTCTCTTAATTGATGAATAAATTGCGATGGGTCATCGGATCGCACTAAGGCTTCACCGATTAATACGGCATCATAGCCACAGGTTTTAAATTGCTGTGCAATATGCGCATCGGCAATACCCGATTCCGCAATGGTCACCGCTTCCGATGGAATAGCAGGGTATAAATCCAGTGCGTTATTGATATCCACCTCAAAAGTTTCAAGATTACGATTATTCACACCAATGATATCGGCCTGTGCATCAATCGCGATCGCCAACTCATCCTTATTGTGCACCTCAACTAGAGCATCCAAACCAAAACGATGACACGATTGAATAAACTTAGCCGTTTTATCACCCAGTACCGCTACAATTAATAACGCAGCGCTTGCGCCGCGCATGGTTGCTTCAACCAGCTGCAATTCATCAATGACGAAATCTTTGCGCAGTACCGGACAGGACACATGCGCGGCAATCAATGCAAGATCTTCAATAGATCCATTAAATCCAAACGCATCCGTTAATACTGAAATGGCCGATGCACCACCTTGCGCATAGCGCTCTGCCAAATCAATTGGATCTGTAATCGTCGCTAACGCACCTTTCGAGGGGGATTTACGCTTTACTTCGGCAATGACGCTCAATCCATCCGTTTGCAATGCTGCTTTAAACGCGCCTGTGTAATTAAACTTAATGTTACGTGCGCTGGTGAGCGCTTCATTCGTATGTAGCGCAGCCACTTCTTGCTTTTTTTTATCAAGAATTTGTTTTAAATAACTATGCATGTGCTTCCTCACTAAAAAATGTCGCAATTTCTTGAAGCTTAGCCGCTGGCCGCCCTGATTGGATACATGATAATGCCTGCTCCACACCTTCTTTCAAGCTGGAAACGCTACCATATACGTATAAAGCAGCACCTGCATTCAAGGCAACTGTATCAGCAATCGCACCCATCTGTTCGCCACTCAACACAGCATTTAAAATGCGAACATTTTTATCAGCATCGCCACCTTGTAGGTCGCTTAATTGACAATACGCTAAACCCAATTGCTTAGGGTCTATCGTCATTGTAGTTTGCTGCCCATTATGAACTTCAATTGCTTGGTTCACGCCTAAACAATTAAGCTCATCAAGGCCACTACCATGCACAACAAGCGCCCGCTCAATGCCTTGTTCGCTTAATGCGTTGGCATAAAGCTCAAGAAGCTCAGGCTTATAAACGCCTAACACTAGGCGCTGTACCCGCGCAGGATTGAGCAACGGTCCGATCAAATTAAATATCGTGCGAATTTTTAATTGTTGACGAAGCTCTTTAAACTGTGCAAATGCTGGGTGAAACGTTGGCGCGAAGCAAAATCCATACTGCGTTTGTGCAATACAACGTGCTATTTGATCGGGCTGTGCATCTAGTGCGATACCGGCACGTTCAAGGTAATCAGCTGAGCCACACTTTGATGAGCTTGAACGATTACCATTTTTAATAACTGTTGCGCCACAACTGGCCGTCACGATACTTGCCGCGGTTGAAATATTAACGGTATTGGCACCATCGCCACCGGTGCCCACGATATCAATAGCCGGCGTACTGTGTGTGATTTTTTTCATGTGCTGTTGCATGACATCGACGAAGCCGCAAATTTCATCGCTAGTTTCACCCTTTACATGCAATAAGGTTAATAACTCAGCAACCTGTGAGGGCGTATTCGTGGCAAGCATTAAGCGACATAATTCCGCGGCCTCGTCACGATTGAGATTCTGTTTATTAGCGAGCTTGTCAATATATTGTTTCATTGCGCTATAAAATTCCGTATGAGCTGATGCCCTTCTGGTGTCAAAATCGATTCCGGGTGAAATTGCAATCCATAGATAGGCTTCGTTTTATGGCGTACACCCATAATCATACCATCCCCATTGTCAGATTCAACTACCAAGCAGTCGGGTAATTTATCACGTTGTGCATGGAGCGAATGGTAGCGCCCTGCTTTGAAGGGTAGCTGCATGCCCTCATAAAGTCCTTGACGATGATGAAAGACATTCGTTTCTTTACCGTGCATGGGCTTTTCAGAGACGACAACCACGCCGCCAAATACCTCAACAATAGCCTGATGCCCTAAACACACGCCCAATAAAGGAATATTGTGTTCACTACAATGCTTAATCACGTCAGCACAATTGCCTGCATTTGCTGGGATGCCGGGACCCGGTGATATCACCACATGCCGTGGTGCTAAACGCTCAATCTCGGCTGCGGTTACCTTATCATTGCGCACGACACACACCTCATCAAATTGTGCCAGCAACTGATAGAGGTTATAGGTAAAGCTGTCGTAATTATCGACTAATAAAATCATATCAAGCCTCCTTCCGCCAATGCCAAGGCGCGCAATACACCGGTGACTTTATGGCGTGTTTCATCGGCCTCACCTTGTGGGGTTGAATCCAGCACAATGCCGCCGCCAGCGCGCACCGTTGCCATATTATCTTTAAGTGTCACCGTGCGAATCACAATACAGCTGTCCATTTGTCCTTGGTTATCAATCGCYACGRTTGCACCACCGTATAAATGACGCTGTGAGGACTCAAGCTCATCAATAATTTCCATGCCCGAATTTTGGGTGCACCACTTAAGGTGCCCGCCGGTAACGTTACTTTAATAACATCAAACGCATCTTTGCCCGCGGCCAACTTCCCTTCAACTAATGATGCGATATGCATCACACTCGAAAAGCGCTTTATTTTTTTAAGTTCAACGACATTGACTGATCCAACCTCACTAATGGCGCCCACATCATTACGCGCAAGATCAATTAGCATCATATGTTCGGCAATTTCTTTTTCATCATTCAGAAGCTCATGCTCGAGCTGCTGGTCTTCATCATAATCCTTACCACGCGGACGTGTACCCGCAATCGGGCACGATTCAATCATACCATTTTGCAAACTCACTAATTTTTCAGGTGAGGCCCCCACCACTACATAGTTTTTATCCCGAATATAAAATTGATAGGGCGATGGGTTTAAGACACGTAACGCACGATAGATGTCAAAATCATTACCGGTAAATGATTTAGTAAAACGGCGCGATAACACCACTTGAAAAATATCACCAGCACGAATATACGCTTGTGCTTTTTCAACGAGTGCTTTATAGGCTTGATCCTCTATATCCAAGCTAACACCGTCAAATGGATCATCACTCTTCGGTGCGTTCGGCGTACTAACCTCAAGTGAGGTATTCATCATCTGATGAATAATAGCATCATTAGCGGTACACGCCTGGTCATAATCCGCTTCCTCATCCTCCGACACTTCAACTACCGTTGTGATTAAGGCTTTACCAGTACGCTTGTCAAAAACGACATTGGTGCCGTAAAATTTGAAATTCATAATCGGATAGTCATCACATTGGTGTCTATTCGGAATATCCTCGACGAAACGAATACTATCATATCCCATAAAGCCAATCATACCGCCGGCAAATTTGGCCAAGGAATGCTGCGATTCACTTTTATGCGACGTATAAAATTCACGCAACAAATCATAGCAATCACCCTCCAGTGCATGTTGACCCTGTGAATTGGTAACCGTCACACCTGCATTCGTCACATTAAATTCAGCAATCGGATCAAAACCCAAGTAAACACACGCATCTTGTGCTGTTGCATGATCCGATGAATCCAGTAGCACAGCCTGTTCGCGTTCATGTGCCAGCACTTGAAAAACACGTATCGGTGTCAACAGATCCGCATAGATTTCACGTGACACCACCACCCGCTTTGAAACAGCGGTCAGTTCTTTAAATTGTTCAAAAGTTGTATTAAATAACATCAATCACCTCCGTAATCATGAAATAGTACAGGGGTATAGATATTATTTCAACCCTTTTCAAGTGTTCTGTACAGGAAATATGCTATCTTATTGAAAATTAAGTGTTTTCATTTTAACACAAGTCTGCTAATATTGATCCACTTAACGAATTTGATCCAGTGTGGTTTACAAATAACATTAGAGAATAGTCGCTCATTCAGATAATACTGAATCGGTAACGGCATCTAATCAGACCTTAGACACACTCCCAACCTACACCCGTCCACTGGATCCTTTTCATAGGTGTCAATTATGGCAAATCTCAGTGTTTCCCCAATTTATTAATGAGTTAAAATCTGATTTTCGCCATATTCAGTATGGCCATTTTATTACTTAGACGTCACTACATACCTCAGCAGTTCTGGATTTACGCCCCATCTCGCTTTAACTGCAGGCAAACATCTAAAAATTCACGCTTTAAAAATTCAATTTTTTTCTTAAATGCTTTGCATTTTTTAACTGATTCAAACTGCCGACGCATGGTTTTACTCAGCGTATCTGCCCTTGTATTTAGCATCCAGGCAATGCTTGCCAATGTATATTGCCCGTGATAATGCGCAAAATAGGCGATAAGGCTTTTTGTCTCAATAATTGATTTTTGTTGATAACCCGCATGAATGATAGCTAAGGATACACCCATTTGAGCACACACAGTATCAATGATCTGTTTAAGCGATAGACATCGTAAGTCTAAACCTTTAGATACATTTATAGCTGCATTTATACTATCACTCATAATTAAGCAACCATTAGTATCATCAAGTTTACAAAATTGTGGCCCTATATCATGTCTTCTACGATTCAACATGAAGTCCTTATAAGACTGTGATGTATTCACCTGCGGAGAAAGCAGACTCATAATTAAATCTGTTGTCACCCAGTCAAAGGTTTGACGTTGTGTGTATACATGATGACTGCTCCACGGATAGTCCTCCAATGTTTTTACCATATGCGCTGAAAGTGGGTTATTGTGGATGTAATAACAAAGTTCAAGTATATATCTTTCATCTTGAACAATCTTTTCTTTATAGCGACCTCGAAATAAATGGCCACACCTGTCCTTTTTTTTATTTATATATTTGGAATATGAGGCTGAAAAGCTTTGCATTATTTTAGATAATGGAATTTGATCCACCTCTATTAAAAAATGGACATGGTTCGTCATCAAACAAAATAAATGCAGCTTACATCCATAATTGTTTACTATGCGCTCGAGAAGCCAATAGGCATAGCTAAAATCATCTTCATCAAAAAATAGTGACTGACGGTAGTTGCCCTGATTCATGACGTGATACATTGCATGGTTATAGTGTACACGTAGTTTTCTTGGCATTATTTTCCAGCATGTCGTTATTTATAGTATCTGAATAGTTACTATAACGATTAAACACACATGCACAATACCGTGTTCTTAATTTGAGGTTTTACGCCATGTTGAATATGGCGAAAACCGAATGTCATCTAATTGATTAAATTAATGTTTCCTGAGTTTAGCCATTATTGACACCAAATACGAATACGCGCGGGTTAAAAGGCATTCACTCCTGTAATACCACGACCCAAAATCAAACTGTGAATATCCGCTGTGCCTTTATAGGTTACAACGGATTCTAAATTTAATAAATGGCGCATCACACCAAACGTATCGACAATGCCATTACCGCCTAAGATATCACGTGCTTGGCGTGCGATGTGTAATGCCTTAAGTGTGGAATTACGTTTAATGAGGGATACCTGCTCGGGCGCCCAGTTGTCCGTATCAAGACAGCGCCCCACTTGCAAACACGCTTGCAAGCCTAATGCAATCTCCGTGCTCATGTCCGCTAGCTTTTGCTGAACGAATTGTTTAGATGCAAAATCATTACGCGACACAATATAATCACGCGCCGCATGAAAACATGCTTCAGCAGCTCCCAATGCACCCCAACCAATGCCATAACGTGCGTGATTCAAACAACGTAGCGCTGACTTAAGGCCTTCTGATTTTGGTAACATACTATCGCTGGGTATTACAACGTTATCGAATGTGATATCACATGACGGGACGGTACGTAACGAAAACTTGCCCTCAATCACTTCAATAGACAATCCTGACACCTCTTTTTCAACCAAGTAACCCTGTACGGCATTGTCCGTATCTCTGGCCCAGATGATAAACACATCTGCCACATTAGCTAAGCCAATCCAACGTTTTTGACCGGTTAAACGAATACCCTGCGCACACGGCTCGGCGCGTGCTTCCATGTGTTGCGGATCAGACCCATGTTGCGGTTCCGATAATCCAAAGCAACCTATTTTATCGCCCGATGCCAATGCTGGCAACCAACGCTCACACTGCGCATCACTGCCGAAATATTCAATTGCCTTCATCACTAAACAGGTGGTGACACTTAACAGCGTACGATAGCCGCTATCCACGCGCTCAAACTCGCGTGCAATTAAGCCTTGCTGGACCGCGGTATAACGAGAGTCAAAAAAACCTGCTGACGCAATACATTTCATAATGCCCGGATCAAATTGCTCCGATCGAAATGCAGCCTCAACACGTGGCTGTAGCTCGCGCTCACAGAAATCACGCGCTTGTAACAAAATATCGTGCTCAGATGTGGCTAATTGATCGTTAAAGGAAAGTGGATCTTGCCAGTTAAATGTCATAGTCGCTCCTTGCGCCGTCAACAATATTCCTTAGGCCAACTCGTCACCAAGAAATTTATGTAGTTTGGGTTTAATTGTCTTTAACATATTGGAACCGCGTGTGATCGTCGCGATACTCACGCCCAAATCACTCGCAATCTGACGCTGTGGCTTTTCACCTTTGAGCAACGCCCTTAATAATTCAACACGCAATGCCAGCTGACTAATTTCTTCATGCGTCAACAGTGCTTGCAATATTTCATCAAGACCACCCGTTGTGTCAGGCAGCTGACATAAGCGTAAAAATTCTTTCCAACCGGCCGTTCTTGCTTTAACCGACATAAGTCACCTCATTTTATTAGATACAACAATGTTTGTATTTTTTTCCGCTACCACAAGGGCAATGATCATTGCGCTTGGGCGTTGCTTCCTGTACGCGATCTACGTAGTACCAAACGCCATTAATACGATGAAACACACTATGCTCTTTAATGTGATGCACCTCACCTGCCTCACGATACGAGGCGACAAAGGCGACACGCCCTATATCATCTTGTTGAGTAGACGATGACACCTCAAGCCCCTGCCATTCAACAGAGCCCGCCCATTGTGTGGCACTCGTCTTTTCAAAATTCTTGGCAGCAGGACCACGCATTGTTCGTTCAATATAGTCGATATTCGCTGTGCTATAGGCTGTGTAACGTGAACGCATCAGCGCTTCAGGCACAGCAGGCACTTGCGTACCCTCTAAAAAAGGCTGGCAACAATCTGCATACGCCGCCCCCGAACAACAAGGACACGGCCTAGGCATGCTCCGCTTCTTTCGTTTTAACCGGCTCCGCCTCCAAATGTTCGACGATCAATTGCAGTTTACGCCGCCCACGGTATTCATTCACATCTAAACGGTACGCGAGGTAAACATTATAGCAACGTGTGTTAGGCCATAATTTTAAATCAACATTAAACGCAATCGCATCTAAAAAATACTGACCGCCCGGTACTTGTAGTGTTAGCTTCAAATGCTTTTCACCCACCAAACGCTGATCTGTTATTTTAAAGTGTCCATCAAACGTGGGCTCAGGAAACCCCTGCCCCCACGGGCCTGACTCACGGAGTAATTCAGCAATCTCTAATGTGAAGTTTTCAATTTCCAGCTGACCATCGGACTCGACAACGCGTTCCAGTGCTTCCGTACCCAATGCCAGCGCTACTTGCTTGGCAAATTCAAGCTTAAAGGCATCAAAATCAGATAATTTGATAGACAGCCCGGCTGCCATCGCATGCCCACCGAACTTAGTAATTAATTCAGGACAACGTTTAGCAATCGCATCCAACGTATCCCGAATATGCAATCCTTTAATCGACCGCGCTGAGCCTTTGATCATGTCATCCGATGCTTTAGCAAAGGCAATCGTTGGCAAGTGCATTTTTTCTTTGACGCGCGAGGCGACAAGTCCAACAATACCTTGATGCCAATGTTCATCGTACAAACACAAACCCATTGGTAAGTTATTATCAAATTCTAATTTATCGACATGATTAAACGCTTCATCACGCATTTGCATTTCAAGGGCGCGGCGCTCATGGTTTAACTGATCTAACTGTTGTGCAATCTGAAAGGCGCGTTGGTAGTCATCCGACAGCATACACTCAATACCGCGTGACATATCATCTAAACGACCTGCTGCATTTAAACGTGGGCCAATCACATAACCTAAATCAGACGCAACTAAGCAGTTACGATTACGCCGTGCAATATCTAATAAGGCTAAAATACCCTGTCGGCAATGACCTGCACGAATACGTCGCATCCCCTGATGCACCATGATGCGGTTGTTTTTATCTAACGGTACCACATCAGCGACCGTACCCAACGCCACGAGGTCGAGAAAATCAGCCATGTTTGGGCTTTTAATTTTTTGATCCAGAAACCAATTAATCTCATGCAAATAAGAACGCAATGCCAACATGACATAGAAGATAACACCCACGCCCGCCATACACTTACTTGGAAACGTATCACCCGGTTGATTAGGATTAACAATCGCGCAAGCTGCTGGTAATTCTGCACCGGCAAGGTGATGATCAGTCACAACGACATCAATACCTAATTCGTTGGCACGCGCCACACCCTCTAGGCTTGAAATACCGTTATCCACCGTCACAATAAGATCAGGTGCTTTAATTTTTGCAACCTCGACAATCTCTGGCGTTAGCCCATATCCGTATTCAAAGCGATTAGGCACGATATAATCAACAGATGCCGCCCCCATAGCACGTAAACTTTGAACCGCTAATGTCGTACTGGTGGCACCGTCTGCATCAAAGTCACCAACAATTAAAATACGTTGCCGATCTTCCACGGCGATTGCTAAACGTTCGCTCGCTGCCTGAATACCCTTTAAGCCCGCATAGGGCAACAAGTCTGACAACTTGCGACTAACATCATCAGCTGATGAAATTTCTCGCGTCGCATAAATCCGCTGCAGTAATGGATGAAAATTAGCAAGCTCCCCAACCCCCTGCAGCACTTCCCTTTGCACAATCTTCTTTTGCATTTAAAATCCTTACCTTGAATCACTAATTCATTATGTAAAGCGCTCAGTATAACGTGCTTCTAATTAATTAACAAAACTGTTTATTTAACCCCCACACTATAAAATTACTTATTAAATAGTACGGATGCCTACATTTTAAACATTCGTCGCAACCAATTTTGCCGCGCGTACGAACGACCATGCCCGGGATATAATGTTTCTAAAAAACGCACGGCGCCTTGTGAAAAATGACGGTAGGAGAACTCGGCAAGATCCACGCACTGAAAACGCGCATCCACCAGTAATTGTCCCGCCACACCGCGTGCTTTTTCTAATGGCGTTTCGGACCATTCATTGTTTGGCACACCATTGAGCGCCGCTAACGCATAGACAATAGGATCATTACTCACCACGTGCTGCCACGCACATGATGACTGGGGTTGCACCTGTTCACCACTCCCCCACAACCAAAGTGCATCAATGGTCGGTTTATCCGCACGCCGACGCGCCTGATTTAAATCACACGTGTGTAATAACATTTGAATCTCATTATACAACTGCCTGAGCGTGCCTTTGGGCATCTTATCAACTAACGTTTTTCCAAGAATCGCGCTCGGCTCATAGGTGTCTTCATGACACGGTGTTTGCAGCGAAAGATACCAGCGCAACGAATCTGCTACATACAATTCGATGCCATCTGGCAATGAGGCATTCAAATAAGCAGCATACGCCTCTGCCTCGTCACGTGTTAACGCCAGATACGCATTGCCAATCGAGTAGATATGCGCCACATCAATCGCCAATGCCAATGGATCAGCACACAGCCATAGCTTATCCGCCGCTAAACCATCTTGAACAGCACGCAACTGCGCTACGTTATAAGACGCTTGCGGATAACCAAATAATTGCATGATTAATTCGTAGAAGGCGATCGACGCAGGCTCAAAGCGCGCAGTCTTCAACCATCGCGCGAGTGCGGGCGCTAAATCAACTTGCAACGAATCAATGGATTCAAATAAATTAGGAACAACAACTGTACTCATTCCACCTACCCAACTGTGTGAAGGCGCTCATTCTATACAAAATTGGAGCATCATACCATCCTCAAACATAAGATTTCCTTAAGGTTTGCCCGCTATAATAGAGTCATATCATAGACACGGCAAAAATATCAATGATAACAGCTATTTACAATTATCCCTTCCCGACGCTCGAGATTGATGAGCAGTTTATCCTGCGTGAACAACAGGTTGAAGACTCGGCCGCATTTTTCGAGTACTACTCAGATCCTGAGGTTGCGCGTCATATTCTTGCCAAAACACCTAACTCATTGAAAGATGCTCAGAGTGAAGTGGAATATTGCCGTAAGCTCTTTCAATACCGTCATGGACTCTACTGGTCTATCGCTCGTAAATCCGATAATCGTAT
This sequence comes from Coxiella sp. (in: g-proteobacteria), assembly GCA_002732805.1. GTDB lineage: Bacteria > Pseudomonadota > Gammaproteobacteria > Coxiellales > Coxiellaceae. The sequence goes on along the minus strand of NVSS01000002.1, from coordinate 1,892 downwards.
GATTGGTGCCGTTGGCTTATATATGAATAATCATCACCACCGCGCCGAAATTTGCTATGACCTTCATAAAGACTACTGGCGCAAAGGCATCATGTCTAAGGCAATGCTCGTTGTCATGGAGTATATGTTTAAATACGCTGGGTTACACCGTATCGAAGCCATTACCGTCAAAGAAAACCAACCGTCTATTAGCATCCTCAAAAAGTTGGGCTTCAGCTTCGAAGGCAGTCTCGACAACTACCGCTTTTATAATAATAAATCACATGACGTTGAAATGTTTGGCCTCACCAAAGCTAAATTCAATGACCTCATGAAACAGTATCATGATACAGCCGCAACAGCTGATCAATTAGTAACCACCGCCTAATCCCAAAAAATACGGTATAGTATTCAATCAGCATTTTTGCTAGTATGTCCTTTCTGGGGACAAAATTTCATCAATCACGATAGCGGAAACCATGAATACTATTTCATCGAGCAACGCATTATCTAAAAAACAACCAAAAGCATTGATACCACTGTGCGCCACAGAAATGTGGGAACGCTTTGGCTTCTACATTATTCAAGGGCTGTTGGTACTTTTTCTAAAATTCCGCTTTGGCCTTTCTGATGCACACGCCAGTTTAATCACTGGTGTATACGGCGCGCTACTGTACGTTGCACCGCTCGTGGGTGGCTATTACGCTTGTAATTACCTTGGATTTCGCTACACCATCGTCATGGGCGGCTGCTTTCAGTTGATCGGGTATCTTTTACTATCCACGCTCAGTACACACATGATTTATTGGGGACTGGCATTAATTATTCTCGGCAATGGTTTCCTTAAGCCTAACATCGCGAGCTATTTAGGTGAATTCTATATTGATAACGATCCACGACGTCATTCGGGCTTTACCTATTATTATATGGGGATGAACCTCGGCGCCTTCATTTCAACCTTAATTGCTGGCTTCATCCAAAGAGACTTAGGTTGGCATATTTGTTTCGCCACTGCCGGCCTTGGTATGCTGATCGGTGTATTGGTATTTACCTCGCGCGCCAAAGTGTTTGGCACTAAAGGACTCCCGGTTGCTAAAGACCTTATCAAAAACAGCCGCCTCAAATTTATCACAGCAACCCTCGCTGTCTGCATTGCGATTACAGTCGTTTGCTACGGGTTATTAACGCACCCCCAAATTGGCAATTACATACTGCTTGTTATCGCTGTCTTCGTGCTGATATACCTGGTATTACTCTCGCTGAAATACCATGGCGAACAACGCCGTAACCTCATTGCACTGATTTGGCTGATACTCTATGCCGTGATTTTCTGGGCATTCTTTTTCCTTATGTACACCGTCATTAACTTATTCCTCAAGCGCAGTGTCGATCGTGAGCTATTTGGCACCATGATCCCACCACTTGCGTTTCTTTCATTAGAACCTGCATTTATACTTATTCTTGGCTGGCCACTCGCCAAACTATGGCAGTACTTACATCACAAAACGAACAATCCAAATATCGCCTTGAAATTCTTCTTCGCACTACTTGCGATGTCGATGGCGATGTGGCTATTAACGGTTGCTATCCGTTACCATAATCCCCAGTTACTCGTACTTCCAATCTTTATGGTGGGTTTCTTTTTATTGTATACACTAGGCGAAATGTTGTTATCACCCAATCTATTGTCTGCTGTTACTGAATTATCACCGCCCAAAGTAATGGGACTGATGATGGGCGTGCAATACATGGCAATCGGCTTTGGTAACTCTATCATGGGGCTTCTATCACAGATCGCCGCTATCCCTAATAACATGACCAGTAAAGTTGCTATTAATCAAATTTATAGCCATGCGTTTCACGTATACGCACTTATGTGCTTAGGAACAGCAATCGTTATTCTCATCAGTGTG
>NVSS01000001.1 GCA_002732805.1 Coxiella sp. (in: g-proteobacteria) | reverse complement strand
TAAAGTAATCAGGACTCAGCGTTTCCCCGGTTGTTTCAGTGAGTAATGCATCCATTGTCAGGCGGGATGCTTTTTCGTGAATGTGAGTTTTGAGCCAATTCATCAATGGGTTAAAATCGCCCTTTGCTATGGCGCCGGGAATGTCAGGGTGGGCTTGTAGCGCGCTATGATGGCATTTACACGTTCACGTTGTGCGTCAGCATCAACGGGTCCTTGGAGCGGCATAGGCTTATTGTCTGCTTGATGTGCGGTAATTTTTTTGATGAGGTTAGGCAATGCGCTGCTTAATTTGGCAAAAATAGGGTCCGTTAAAGCTTGTGACACGCCCGGTGAAAATTCATCCAGTAATACATCATAAGGTGCCCTCTTGAAAATATCGGCGCGAATCTCGGCAGACTGACGTACTAATTGGAATTATTTTTCAAGTATGGGGTGGAAATTTTTCCAATCATTCTTCGGGCGTAGTTCACGCAGGCTTGCTCGCATCATGTAGCATTTTTTATAGAACAAAAAGCGTATCATGTGACACGGAATTCAGGCACTGTTCATGGCATTTATAAGTGCCGACGCGGTAGTTGCGCTTGGGGCGTAGTGCCCGTAACGGCATCCAACAGCTCAGTTTTAAATGTAGCACGTGAAACGGGTGTTATAAAAAGCCTAGATATGCTACAGGGGCGTGTTTTATCAACAGTTATATTAGATAATTTTGACGTGTCAGCTGTTACGTTATGAGGACCCTTGTTTTTTTGTTCTGTAATATAGTCGGTCATTATTTTTAAGTCTTTTTTAGTGATGATGGCGTATTCTGGATCTTTCAGAATAAACGTCGCTAGCGTGATGACATCTTGAATACTATACTCATGTTTCGTAAAATAGTTAATAGACATTCGTAGGCCTTCATAGGCACATATCGACACGTACAGATTATAGTTATCGCGCTTGATTGCTATATTTAAAATCTTGAACAGCGACGACGGCTCAATGCCCTCTAATCTTGACCGACTGTGAAATGCAAATACGTTAGCTAATTTTTCGGGTCCAGATGGCGTGCTTTCTAGAATATCAAGTAGTGCTGGTAGGGATTGGGCAGCATACTTTACAACCATCCCTAATCCTGACGTATTATCATTATCGTGTAATGCGATTGCAACCGCTAATTTTTCGCGCCCAGACGGCGCATTTTTTAGGATCTTAAGTAGAGCAGGTAGTGATTGGGGGGCATGCTTCGCAACCATTTGTAAGCCTGACCATCCGAAATTATTTTGCAATGCGATCGCGTCAGCTAATTTTTCGCGTCCATATTCCGTGTTTTTTAGAATCGTAAGTATTGTTAAAAATGGTTGATGAGAGTCACATGTCACAACCTCCTGCAAGCCTGACCATCCCGCATCATTCTGCAATACGATTGCGTCGGCTAATTTATCACGTCCAGATGGCGCCTTTTTTAGGATATCAAATATTTGGGGTGCTGATTGAGGGGCACACATTAAAACCATCAGTAAGCCTGACAATCTGTCATTATTTGGCAGCGCGATTGCGTGGGCTAATTTTTCGCGTCCATATTCTGCAATTTCAAGAATATCAAGTACGGCAGGTAATGATTGGCGGGCATGCTTTGCAACCACCTGTAAGCCTGACCATCTGCCATTATTCAGTAGTACGATTGCGTCCGCTAATTTGTTACGTCCAGGCAGCGTTTTTCTTAGGATTTCAAGTAGTGCCGGTAATGATTGATGGGCATGCCTCACAACCGCCTGTAAGCCTGACCATCCGATATCATTCTGCAATACGATTGCGTCGGCTAATTTTTCAGATCCAGAGGACTCTTCTTTTAGGATCATAAGTAGGTCAGGTAATAAGTCAGGGGTATGCCACGCAACAATCTGCAAACCGGTCAGTCCATTATGTCCTTTCGATGCAATTACGTTCAGTAGTTGTTTGCGGCCCTCTGATGAGTCCATGGCTGTTTGTATAACATAATGCAATGAGACATAAATTTTTACTGAGTGACAATAATCAGCTATGTGATGCAGTACCAATGCATTTTTTAAAAATAAGGCAATTAAATCCGTGTCATTGAGCAACTTCAAATGAAGAAATACATCAAATATCGATTGTTTATGATGACGCGCCATTGTTTGGACAGACACTGTCTTCGGAGCGCAATTAGCACATTTATGACTTTGGGCTAACATGTTACTGTAAATGGTTTTTCTATTTTTGAGGCCTGAGCCAATAACCCCTGATTTCAACAAGCCAATATCTGCTAGAAATGCAGATACCCATTGCTTTGCAGTAAGACCCAATTGTCCCGCACAGTTTTTATAGGTGGCTTCGCCAAAAATAGCATCAAAACTAGTTATCGTATTACTGCGAATTGAGAGTGAGTAGCTGAGTGCTCTTAACTTTTCAAGATCTGATCGTTTTTCATCAGTATTGGCATAGCCAGCCCAATGTTGCATCGCTTTGTTTGCGCTCTTCTCATCGAACCATAGACGGCCGGAGTCTGTGCTGCTGTTCCATAACACAACAGATAAATGTTGTAATTCTTTTATTGTTTCGTCACTGATTTCGGCTGCAGCTTGTGCTTTTTCAAGTGTATTATTGTCATGGCATGCCTTTAATGCTGCATTGATATCAGGGTGTGCATAAGCGAGAATCTGCTCTACTATAGAGGGCTCCAATGTGTCATAGCTTCCCGGATCTTGGAACTYCCCYGATTCTTTCAAGCGAACAGCTAATTCATTGGCAATATAAATAGTTGGATTTTGAGCAGTACCCACTAAAATATAGGATGAAAAATCCTTTTCTTCTCCAAATGCGCCCCACGCCGCGCCGATTTCTTCTGGAAGTTCCTCTTTTGCAGTTCTTGGGTATGATGATGCTTGCAGTATAGTAAATCGAGATAATAAAAAATAATACAATTGCACATCAGGGTCGTTAATGGGTTTCTCTAAAACGCCTTCGTTGTGCTCTAGCATGAGCAACATTTCTTTTAAAAATACAGGCAGTGGTAATTTCGATCCGTTTGAGGCTAAAATACAGTTAGCCATTACGCTGTTATTTTTAAAGTACTCATTTAGGGAGTTTAAAAAAAGTTGTTTTAGAAAAGGATCGAAGTGCTGTTTGAATGCCTCAAGATTTTCTTTGTCGGCTGGTAATTTTTCGAGTAATGTGTATAGTTTAGGAAGTATTCTCTCTAGCGTATCAATGCTGGTAACTAAAAGAGTTTGCGATTTGTCGTATTCTGATAACAGTCTATCTAGCTCGTTTTGGGGTACTGTTTTAGGCAAAAAAGACCGAACAAATTCATCCAATGTTTTTGGTAATACTTTCTGTAACGCGTTAATTGTTCCACTTGATAACTTCCGTTTAGATGACTGCAAAATACTACCCCCCCCCATATGTATTAAGCATCCTAGCAGAGCTTTATTAAGGAAATCTTAGAAAATAGAGGGCGCTATTAGGCGCTACAGTTGTTAAGCGGAGGGGGCTGAAAAAATAGATAAAATAAAATAAAATCAACGCCTTAAAGGTAGGTCTCCTTGAGGTGCCGAATAAAGTAATCAGGATTTAGCGTTTCCCCCGTCGCTTCCGTGAGTAACGCATCCATTGTCAGGCGGGATGCTTTTTCGTGAACGTTGGTTTTGAGCCAATTCATCAATGGGCTGAAATCACCCTTTGCTAAGGCGCCGGGAATATCAGGGTGGGCTTGTAGCGCGCTATGATGAAATTGCTGTGCGATGAGGCGACCTAACGTATAGGCGGGAAAGTAGCCGAATATTCCTGCTGGCCAATGTACATCTTGCATCACGCCATCCGTATAGTTGCCGTCTGTTGATAGATTAAAGTAATGTTGCATTTTGGCATGCCAAAGATCAGGTAGCTCTTTCATGTTAACGTTGTCATTGAAAAGGTCACGCTCAATTTCATAACGTAGGATGACGTGTAATGGGTAGGTGGCTTCATCAGCAAACACGCGAATAAAACTATTGTCCACTTGTCGGATGAGTTTGGTTAAATTGTCGAGGGACAGCGCTTTTTGATCGCCCATCAGTTGTTGAAAATGAGGGTGGATAAATTGCATGAATTCCTGGCTGCGACAGGTGGGCATTTCGATGATAAGCGATTGGCTTTCGTGAATCGCCATTCCATAGGCCAGACCGACTGGCTGTGACATCCATTGCTCGGGAAGGTGCTGTTCGTAGCAAGCATGCCCGGTTTCGTGACACACCGCAAAAAAGGCTTTTAAAAAATCATCAGCATGGTAGTGCGTCGTGATACGTGAGTCATTACGGAACCCACCACAAAAGGGGTGGTGGCTGGTGTCGAGGCGGCCACGATCAAAATCGAAGCCAATGTGTTTCATTGCGACTAATGCCAGTTCACGCTGTGCGTCAGCATCAAAGGGGCCTTGGAGTGGCATAGGCTTATTGTCTGCTTGATGTGCGATTATTTTTTTGATGAGGTCAGGTAATACGCTGCTTAGTTTGGCAAAAATAGGGTCAATTAAAGCTTGTGACACACCCGGTGAAAATTCATCTAGTAATACATCATAAGGTGCCATCTTGAAAATATCGGCACGAATCTCGGCAGACTGACGTACTAATTGGAATAAGTTTTCAAGTTTGGGATAGAAATTTTTCCAGTCATTTTTCGGGCGCAGTTCGCGCCATGCTTGTTCGCACAGTGTCGATTGTTCAGCAATTTTTTTGACGAGTTCAACCGGCAAGCAGGTGGCATTTTGATATTGGCGTTCCATGAGGAATAAATTACGTTGTTGCCAAGCAGACAGCTGTGTGTCTTGTTTAGCTTCTTGGATTAATTGATCAACGCTGGGCTGTATCAGCTTTTGATGTTTGATAGCACTCAGCGTAGCAAGCGATTGTGCGCGGGCAGCGCCACCACCTATAGGCATCATGGCGGCTTCATCCCAATGCGCAAGTGATTGGAGATGGTTTAGATCAGTAAGGTCACTAAACAGGGATTCGAGTTGTTGATAGTTGCTTGATGGCGTCATTTAGATACTCAATATTTTGTGTGGCATGAGACATGTTAGGATCAATGGGATTAATGATAACCTGCTTTACCTCAATTTGGTAGTAGTTGAGCATATGAAACGAGAGTAGTGACTGGTTTAAGCAGCCTAGTTTTAGGCCAATAATAAAGATAAGAGGCACGTGCAATGCGTCAATGAGATCAATGATGCACTCGGTTTGATTGAGGGGAGCCATTAAGCCACCGGCGCCTTCGATGAGTATCGTATCACACGAAGTTTGTAATGCGGGTTGCAGTGCATCGATAACACCTTGAACCGTTATGTGTTGGTCACCATTCGCGGCCGCAATATGTGGCGCTATAGGTTCACGAAATGCAAATGGATTGATGTGTTCATACGGTAATGTAAACGAACTTGCTTCTTGTAATAGTAATGCATCATCGTTGCGTAAGCCGCCTGTTGTTTGTGTGCAACCACTGGCAATGGGTTTTAAGCCAAGTACGGATTTGCCTTGTGCACGAAGTGAATTAAGTAAGTTAACCGTGCAGTAAGTTTTACCGCAATCTGTATCGGTGCCGCTGACGAATAATATCTCTTTAGCCTTTGATCGCATGGATGACGATAGCCTCGTAGGTTGTACGTGCACTTAGGTGACGTATTTGTTTGTACGTAGATAATTTAATAGGGTTGTTTGAGAGTGTCGTGGAGCCAATGTTGGTTAAATTGCGTAATATGGTGGAATAGGGCGCAGGTTGGCTTCGGTAGATCTTAGCCTCGAGCGATACGTGCTTAAATTGAGTGAGCTGGCGGCGTAAGGTGGCCCGAGTTTGAAATGGATTGACGATATTGAGTTTGGCTAACGTATGTAAGGTATGAGGACCCAACGTGGTGGCAATGAAATGACCGCCGTGATTAAGTACACGATAGGCTTCATTAAAAATCTGTTCGCTATGGCACCACTGTAGCATAAGATTTGAGATGATAAGGTCTTGAGATTGAGTTGCAAAAGGTAATGCTTCACCGTAAGCAGCAATATGAGCAGATGTATTGTTACGTTGGCTGATGGCTAACATATCAATCGCACAATCTGTTAAATAAAGCGTGCTATTTGGAAACGTCTGGATGAGTTGTTGACTCAAATAGCCGGTGCCGGAACCAAGCTCTAAAATGCGCGTGGGTTCGATTGAAAGTGCATCAGCAAAGAGTATCAGGTCATCGGCAATGACGCGTTGAATATCAGCAGCGTCATTATAGGTTGTTGCCGCTTGATTGAACGCGTGTTTTATGGCCGCATGTATCATGGGCGTACGCATTTATTAATGGCGGATAGTACGGCATCAATTTGGTGAATCGTATGCTGCGTAGTTAACGTAAGTCGCAATAGACTCTTATTTTTAGGCACACTCGGCGGACGCAAACAACCCACGTGAATACCCTGTTCTTTGAGAGCGGCTTGTAAATGCAGCGCTTTCTGTGCAGGGCCAATGGGAATGGCTTGTATCGCTGTTATTGAGTGAGGGATCGTAAGCCCTTCAGTAGCTTGTCTGTAATGTTCAATGTTATTTTGTAATTTTTGCTGATGCCATGGCTCGGTTTCCAGTATGCGCAGTGTCGCTAATCCAGCACTGGCAAAAAAAGGTGGAATAGCGGTTGTATAACGGTAGGTACGCGCAAACTGAAGTAGCTTGTTAATGTGTTCGTGTTTGCCACAGAGCATGGCACCGTAGCCGCCAAATCCTTTGCTAAGTGGGTAACAAGCAAGTGTAACGCTACTTGGAAGCGCATAATGACTCAACGTGCCGCGCCCTTGTTTCCCCAGAACACCTAAACCATGCGCATCATCAATGATAAGTTGCGCGAGTAAGGTGGTGAGGTGTGGCAAATCAGCCAGTGTGCCATCACAACTAAACACGCTGTTGGTGAGGAGGGTGTCGTTTGCTGCTAAATTAGTGAGCTGCTTATAATTACGATGTGGAAAACGATGTCGTTGCACACGACTCAGTAATAAACCATCGATAAGCGATGCATGGCAATGTTGATCGTAATATACATGATCTTTATGCGTCATTAGTGATTGGAAGATAGCCAAATTTGCCAAGTAACCCGATGAAAAATAGATGGCTGCATCGAACCCAGCAAACGCAGCAAATGCCTGTTCAAAATCACGATGCACGCTGTGATAGCCATTCACTAACGCTGAGCCACCACTGGTCATTCCATAATGTGATAGGTTGTGTTGCGCGGCGTGAATGATAGCGGGATGTTTTGCAAGCCCTAGGTAATCACTTGAGTTAAAGGCATAGCTGGGGTTACTTGTCGGCGAGCGTGTGCGTATTAATTGGTGTTCATTCCATGTCGCCAGATCATAATCCATTAACTGCATGTGGCTTCTTCGAGTGTGATGGTGGATAGATTGAGTTTATCAAATAATTTAAAATCTTCTGAAATATCATGTAACGATTGTGTTAAATATTTATCACCCGCGATGACAGAATCCGCGCCGGCATAAAAGCACATGGCCTGGTAAAGATCGTCCATCATGTTACGCCCAGCACACAGGCGTATGGAAGATGTGGGCAGCATGATACGGGCCAGTGCGACGAATCGGACATGTTCAATAGGGTCAACACGTTGTTGCTTTTCGAGTGGGGTGCCGGGAATGGGCATCAGTAAATTAATGGTGACGACTTTAGGCGGCGTACGTAAGCGCGTGAGCTCAATGAGTAATTTGATGCGATCCGCAATGGATTCGCCCATACCAATGATACCACCACAACAAATGTGCATATTCGAATTTTGAACATGTTCCAATGTTTGTAACCGTTCATCATATTGACGTGTTTTAATTATTTTATTATAAAATTCGCGTGATGAATCAAGATTGTGATTATAATAATCATTACCCGCCTCTTTTAATTGATCCGCCTGCGTTTGGTTGATCATCCCAAGAGAGGCGCAACTTTCTAAGCCTTCTTGTTTAATCAGTTTGATCATTTCAAGGATATCGGGAAATTCGTTTTCCGGAGGGCTACGCCATGCGGTGACCAAACAAAAACGCGTTGCACCATTTTTTTTGGCTTGTTTTATTTTTTGTTGCACGTCTGCTTTGTTCCATAACGGTTCGCGCTCAACGTCTGTTTTATAATGTGCACTTTGCGGGCAATAGGCGCAATCTTCGGGGCAGCCGCCTGTTTTAATATTTAACAGTGTGGTGAGCTGAATTTTGGTGGGGTCGAAGTGCTCGCGCAGCGTGTTGTGCGCTTCATAGATAAGCGTAGAGAAAGGCTGTTCATAGACCTTCTGTGCCGCTTCAAATTCCCATTGTAAACTATTATTGAATTCCATAAGTTTACATGATAACGTAACTTGCTGATTAGTCAACACCCGGGAGAAATAAAAATGGATGTAACGGCATCACCGCTTTGGCACCCCTGCACGCAAATGAAAGATCATGAAGAATTACCACCACTCAATGTTAAATCGGCAAAGGGAAGTTACCTTGAGCTCGCAGATGGGCGACAGGTGATCGACGTTATTTCAAGTTGGTGGTGTAAAAATTTAGGTCATGGTCATCCGGTATTGCGTGAGGCATTGATCCAGCAAGCGCAGCAATTGGAGCATTGCATGCTGGCCAGTGCAACCCACGATGCGGTGCAGCAATTATCACAGAAATTAACGAGTCTTATGCCTGATTTAAATAAAGTGACTTATGCTAGCGACGGTGCGTGTGCCGTGGAGATGGCGATGAAAATGAGTATTCATTCACGTCAATTATTAGGGCAGTCACAACGTACTAAATTTATGTCGTTGTCAGGCGCCTATCACGGTGAAACCTGTGGTGCATTGAGCGTTAGTGACTTAGGACTTTATTGTGAGCCGTACCGACCGATGATGATGGCAGTGGACTACATCAAGGATATTCCCTATGTTAATTCACGGCAGGATCCATTGTGGGAGGACGCCCAATTTTTTTGGGAGCGCACGAAGCAACAATTAGAGACGCATGCGAATACCTTAACAGCAATTGTTATCGAGCCTATTTTACAAGCGGCAAACGGTATGAAACTATACAGTGCCGATTATTTAAAACGCTTAAATGATTGGTGTATGCAGCACGGAATTCATTTGATTGCGGATGAAATTATGACGGGTTGTGGGCGTACGGGAAAAATGTTGGCCTGTGAACATGCGGGCATTACCCCTGACTTTGTCTGCCTTGGGAAATCGCTGACAGGTGGTTGGTTACCCATGAGTGCTGTGCTGACGCACGATGCGATTTATGACTTATTTTATGATGATTATGAGCTTGGAAAATCATTTTTGCACTCACATACCTATTCGGGTAATCCGTTAGCAGCGCGTGTTGCATTGGCGGCATTTAAGGTCATTGAAAACGAACATTTGGTATCACGTGCTGCATCGATGGAAACCTTGCTGCTGAACAGTATGCAAGAAATTGCTGATACGACGGGGCAGCTGCGCAATGTACGTGGCATTGGGATGGTGGTTGCAGCAGACCTAGTGAATCCGAATCAGCGAGCACGTCCGGGTTTTGAAATCTTTCAGAGGGCCATTAAGCAGGGGCTCTTATTGCGGCCGTTGGGCAATACGATCTACTGGGTGTTGCCATTGAATGTGACCAAATCGACAATAGATGATATTTTGGTCAAAATGAAGCAGATAGATTGGGCTATTTAAGAGTTTCTTAATCTTCGTTCGTTATCATGGGGTCTATACTATATAACGTTGGGACTCCCATGGCATTATTTCGACCGGTTACCGATATCGCTTCTTTACGTCAGACGTGTGATCAACTTCAACAGGAGGTGGATGATGCACGTGTCGAATTTTCCTCGGTGGACCTAGCACTGATTCAGGAATTCATAGCGCATCCTTATAGTGACGATGATTTTGAAATTGCCTATGCAGCGATTTCTAACGTTAATAAAGCGATTGGTATGGATGAGGACGCGTCGAAACAACAAGTTGCGTGTATGAAGTTGCGTCGCGAAATTGCGCTATTGACCCAAGAGTTTCTAGCATTGACGTGCCCACAGCCTGACTTGATGGCAATATTACCAAATAGGCCTGAGCATTCGGCAATGTCTATAGGTCACTAACGGTAGGTCGCCTCATTACCTGAAGTAGTGCACCACCAACGACAATAATAACCAATACACTGATCAAGTGAATAGGCTCTTTGAATAGCGTTATTTCGCCGGGCATGATGGCATACTTAAAGACACAGCCCACACAGAGTAATCCAAGTAATAAACCCATTCCCGGTAACCACGGGTAAAACACTTTATACGGTCTCGCGGCATGCGGTTCTCTAATACGTAATACAAATAAACTCAGCAACGAAATACAATACATACACACGGCACCAAAGGCGGCAAGAATAATCAGGCTATTGGATAGGTTTGCCGAGGCGGTGCAGATAATGCCAAACATGCCCGGTAGGATCAGTGCCCAAATGGGGGAACCATTTTTGGTAAGACGCGATAAAAAGGCGGGTAAATAACGGGCGCGTGATAGTGCATAGGTTTGGCGCGCGTAACCGATCATAATACCATTTAAGCTGGCGAGTAAGCCAAAGAGCCCGAGAATACCAACACTGTTAACGACCCAGCTGTGTACCCCATAATATTCGGTCAGTGTATGCGTGAGTGGGTAATCAATTGCGGCGCGTGGATCATGACAGTGGGTGGCGGTAAACCATAATGTGAGCGCGGAACAAATACCGAGTGTAATGATTGCTAGAATAATGCCGCGTGCTAGATCGCGCTCGGGTTTGATGACTTCTTCGGCGGTCATCACGGCACCTTCAATAGCAAGGTATAGCCAAATAGCAAACGGAATAGCCGCCGGCCAATGGTGTGTTAATGAGCTGGATGTGGGTGTGATACTGTGATGCCAGCCTATGGCTGGATTGAGGTTGGCCGCATAGAAAATAATAAGACCACACAACGCTAACACGGTAATAATCATTTCAAACCGTGCCACATCTTTGGTGCTGCTCAAGTTAATCAGTAAACAGCCAGCAAATGCCGTCACCGCAGCAATATACGAAGGAATAATAGGCCATAAAAAATGCACGTAAGCACCCGTAGCCACCGCAATGGCCGGTGGTGCAAAAACAAATTCGATTAAACAACTGATGCCGGCAATGAATCCACCTGTGCGTCCTAAGGCACGTTCAGCATAGGCTGAAGGCCCGCCCGCTTTAGGGATCATCGTGGCAAGCTCTGCGTAGCTGAGCATAAAACAAAAATAAAAAAGGGTGACAATGCCCGCCGCGATAAACATACCTTGTACGCCCGCAACTTGAAAGCCAAAGTTCCAGCCAAAGTATTGACCTGAGATAACCATGCCGACGGCAATAGCCCAGACATGTTTGGTGGTGAGTTTACGTTGCAGTTCCACCCGATAAATTCCTTTTGTTTCATCAAAGCTCAGCACAAAACCAGTGTTATAATAGCTTACTTAAATTGATTTTAGAAGGCTAAATAATAATGAGCATACGGCTACTGTTTGAAATTTTTTAGAATGCGCAATAAAGCGCAATCGCAGCGACGTAAATGATTGGTTCCTGGGTTGCTGAAATTCAAAAATAATGGCTGGAATAGCAGTATAAAGCACTTAAAATAGAGCCGTTATGTGCGTATGCAGCTCAGCGTTGATAAAACGCGCCATGTCTATCGAGATCACTTCGTACGTTTAGGGGGGGTAGTTTCAAGTAATTAAGGTAGCTTAGTTACAGCGCAAAGCCCAGGTGCAAAAAACTATTGACGTGCCATACTTGGTTATGCTTTTATTGCCTAATATTCTATTAGGGGGGGCACAGTATGGAGAATCAGTCAAAGAAGAGCCGTGAGCGCGCGCTGGAGTATTTGGGCACCATAATAAATGGGAGGACGGTGCTCGGTGAGTGTGATTTTGATGGCGTTAGTGAAAAATTAAGAGAATACGAAGAGCAGATTGAACAGCTTGATCCAAAGAAGTGCCGTACCGGTATATTGCATCCGTGCGCGGAGGGCTCATCGAGCCCTTCCTTCCGCGATTATGAGTATGACGCTCAGAATCAGGATATGAGTTTTACCGGATTAGAAGAGGGCCTTATTAGCGCTATGGAATCGGTTGATTTAATTTGTAGCGCTTATACTGAAGAAGATTTTACGCTATTCCAGGTGCTATCGCTTGATCCGAATTTTCTAGATGCATTTGATCCGAAAGATAGCGAAAGTGAAGAACTTTCCAAGAAATTTAACGTTTATTCTTCTCGCTCAGTTGGGGGGGCAGTTCGACCAATGGTTGCTGTGAGCAGCCGTGATAGTGACAGGCAAGTTTCTCTAATAAGTTCTTATTCTCATGTTATTAGTCCTGCTGCTGCATTACATGGTTGTGCTGTCAAGAAGGCTGCTGAGTGCGGGTCCTCCTCGTCTTTTTTACATAAATCCAGCGATTGGCTAAAGAATACGTTGAAGTATACATCTTCTCCTGACGCCCCTAATAGCCGACAAATGAGGGTAAGCATAGATGATGCTAAAAGGATAGCTGAGGCAAGAAAGTTGCAGCTTAAGCTTACGTCAATTGTGATTATGACATGTATCTCTACCATGACAGGTATGTTTTTTGAAAAATCGACGCTCATGAGGGAGGTCTACCAACGGATTCTAAAGGACAACGGCCATGATGAAATTCTGAGATTATTTGGATTTTTGCGTGAGATGGCTAATATTCCACGAGAGAATACCCAACAATTACGGGGCTTATCCAAAGATGCTATTTCTTCAAAGAAGAATGTGGACGACATGGGTGCCACCTCAACGGTGGTATACGGCAAAACCTACACAAGTGCCAATCTTCAGCGATTGGAGGATGGTCCAGACGCTCTCGCCGGGTTTTTTAACCGCCGTTCTTTGTCGTCGTCTCCCTATGAGCGTAATAAGAGTGTTGCGCTAACTACTTAAGCGATGTGTGGGATGTGGGTGTGATGTGGGTGTCAATGGTGGCTAATCTCAGTTTTATTCCATTTTATTGATAAGATAGAAATCGAATTTAGCCATATTCAACATGGCTAATCGATAGATTAAGATGGTTTGTTGATATTACTTACTACTATTACTAATTAAAAAATGAATATAGGCATGTTGAATATGGCAAAAAATCAAAATTAACTATCTGGTAAGATGAGAAAAATCTGAGATTAGCCATTATTGACACTTTGTGGGCAGACACTTTGTGGGCATTAGCGCCTCTTAAAAGCATCTTTAAGTTGCGCGCCAAAAGCACTGTCAGGCTTTTTTTGTTTGGGTTTGGTTTCTTTAATATTTTTAGGTTTGACTGTTTTTTGAGGGGCTGTTTTAGGGTGGCTTTTCATGGTTAGGCTAATACGCTTTCTAGCCTCATCAACGGCTAAGACACGCACGCTGACAATTTGTCCGACTTTAACTTCTTTTTGTAAGTCTTTAACAAAGTGATCTGAAATTTGTGATACATGTACTAATCCATCTTGATGCACGCCTATATCAACAAAAGCACCAAAGGCAGCAACATTGGTGATGACGCCTTCTAGCTGCATACCAATCGCAAGATCTTTTATTTCATTAACGCCGTCTGTGAATTTCGCCATTTTAAATTCAGGGCGTGGATCACGACCTGGTTTTTTAAGCTCATCTAAGATATCGCGTATGGTGGGCAGTCCGGCTTGGTCAGTTACAAATTGTGCTGGATTTAATGAGCTTAATAAAGAGTCATTTCCAATTAAATTAGTAACAGGTTGTCCAACTGACGCCGCAATTTCCTTAACGATAGGATAGCTTTCAGGATGAACTGAGGATGCATCGAGTGGATTGTCACCGCCGACGATGCGTAAGAATCCAGCAGCTTGCACGAAAGATTTTTCCCCAAGATAGGCTACTTTTTTAATCGCTAGGCGGTCTTTAAAGCGGCCATGTTGTTCACGATATTGTACGATATTATTAGCGGTTCTTTCAGTTAAGCCTGATATGCTCGCCAATAAGGGTGCGGACGCTGTATTGACATCGGTACCGACAGAGTTCACGCAATCCTCAACGGTAGCGCCTAGTGACTGTTCGAGATTTGCTTGGTTTACATCGTGTTGATATTGGCCTACGCCAATTGATTTTGGTTCAATTTTTACAAGTTCAGCCAATGGATCCTGTAAGCGGCGAGCAATGGATACGGCGCCACGATAGGATACATCAAGATCAGGGAACTCTTTAGCGGCGAGTCGCGATGCAGAATAGATGGATGCGCCAGCCTCTGAGACAATAATTTTAGTCATGTCAAGTTCGGGGAGTTTGCTGATAAGTTCAGCAGCCAGTTGGTCCGTCTCGCGTGAGGCCGTGCCATTACCAATGCTGATGAGCTTGACACGGTATTTTTTACAAAATTGGGCGAGCGTTGCTAATGATTGATCCCATTTCTTTTGTGGTGCGTGCGGTAGGATAACGACATAATCTAAAAGTTTTCCTGTGCCATCGATGACAACGGTTTTTACACCGGTTCTAAATCCAGGATCGAGTCCTAATACAACATGATTTCCAGCAGGCGCGGCCATGAGAAGATTTTTAAGGTTGTCCCTAAAAACATTAATGGCTTCTTTATCAGCGCGTGTTTTAAGTTCTAGAATCAGTTCAATTTCAAGTTTAATGTGTAGTTTAAACTTCCAAGACCATACGATAGCTTGCCACAACCAGTTGCTGGGTGATGGCTTTACGTTGATATTAAAGGCGTTGGCAATCAGTTTATGGCAGGTTTCAATATGAGTGTCATCAGAAAAGCCAATATTCATGTTTAAAAACTTTTCTTTGTTGCCACGAAAAATAGCCAGTAGGCGGTGTGATGGGATTTTATGGATCGCTTCATTAAAGTCAAAATAATCTGAAAATTTCACGCCATCCTTTTCTTTGTTTTTAGCAACCTTGCTAAATATAACGCTGTATTTCCAAAGTGTGGAACGTAACTGTTGGAGTAGATCAGCATTTTCACAAAATGTTTCAGCGATAATATAACGCGCACCTTCAAGCGCTGCTTTTGCGTCTGGAACACCTTTTTCAGCATCGATGAACGGTTTTGCAGCAAGCGTAGGGTCATCAATCGTGTTCTCTAAAAGGCTCAGTGCCAATGGCTCAAGCCCAGCTTCACGTGCCATTTGAGCTTTCGTGTAGCGTTTTGGTTTGTAGGGCAAGTATAAGTCTTCAAGGCGTGTTTTAGTGTCAGCAGTCAGAATATCTTGTTTAAGCTGTACGGTTAACTTACCTTGTTCTTCGATTGATTTGAGGATGGTTTGCTGACGATCTGCAAGCTCAGTAAGATAGGTAAGGCGCTCTGCTAGATCGCGTAAGTGTGTGTCAGATAAGCCACCCGTCGCTTCTTTCCGGTATCGGGCAATAAAGGGAACGGTTGATCCATCGCTCAGTAGCTTCATTGTAGCGTCGACTTGGCTGGACTTAATATTAAGTTCTTTGGCAATCTTTTGGGCAATATTCAATGCTATATTCCATATAAAAGTAACGGATTAATGTAGATGAGCGTGTAAATGCTCAGACCAAACTAAATGCTATAATAGCGTAATATTAATCATTTGATAAGAAAAAACAGAATGGGTTATGCCATGTGTCTTATGAGGGCTGCCAAACAGAAATTGTCACGATGCCTTTTCTCAATCGTATTGTTCCTCTGTTTGCTATGATTCTTTATACGATCACCCGACGCATCTTGAATAGACGTCACTCCAATTTTATATTCACAAGAATATTGCGCCGCTTGTTGTATTTACTTGTTAGTAGATGATCAATGTGCTTAAATGGGCATCATTTTATAACTACAAGGAACAAAAGCATGCCTGTTAAATTAACGGCTGTATCACGAGCTAAAGACCGTCTCAAAAAATTGAAAGTTAGACTAAAAGACGCGGAAAAATCGCTTAAATTAGCTGAAAAAAAAGAGATCGTAGCTAAAAAAGTGGCAGCCAAAAAACTTGCTGCCAAGAAGAAAGCCAGCATGAAGAAATCGAAAGCTGTGAAAAAATCCAAAGCGCCTAAAAAATCAAAAGCACCTAAAAAATCCAAAGCGCCTAAAAAATCAAAGGTCGTTAAAAAGAAAGCGACACCAAGCAAGAAAAAATAATAGGGTACCCTTTTTTTGATATTTATTTCGAAAAAAGGGTAACTTTAAGGGCTTTTATAAGATGAGCCTGTTGAATCCGATCAGTTTCTATAAAAATCATTAAAAGTAAGGCTCAGCTATGACTCCATTGCCGCCATGCCCCAAATGTAACTCAACATACACTTATATAGACGGTATGCTTTATATGTGCCCTGAGTGTACTCATGAGTGGAGTCAAACAGCAACCGAAAATACATCAACGAACGAAGGCATCATTAAAGATGCGCATGGGAATATACTTCAGGATGGCGATACCGTTGTCGTAATGAAAGATTTAAAGGTAAAAGGGACGTCGTTGGTTGTGAAAGTAGGTACCAAAGTTAAAAATATCCGCCTGGTCGACGGCGATCATGATATAGATTGCAAGATTAAGGGTATTGGCGCAATGAAGCTTAAATCTGAATTTGTTAAAAAATCCTGAATGGGTTATCGGGCCCTCAAATAGTAAGAGGTTATCACTGTGCCCAGAGGTCTCAATTGGGCTCTGTCACAAAAATTTCCAGTTAAATTGAGTTAATCTTATGATTTTACAATCAAAAGCCGTCTTTTTAACCCGAAATTTTATTTCTTTTAAAATAAGTTGGTTATCGAAATTTTGCGACAAAGCCAGTTAGACGATATACTTTCTGCATCTTCCTTACCTTACAGGCGATACCATGAAAAAAGCGGATATGGCTATATTGCCTTTTGTGCGCCAACTACACCGTTCTGATGAAACGTGGTTTGACGCCATTCCACAAGAACATGTAAAACGCTGGTATTATCAATTTTATAATTCAGATTTGCATAAACAAGTGATGGAGTAATGTGATGTATTTTTCAGAGGCTGCTGAGCGAAATAAAAAACCAATTTTTTTAGAGTTAAGATCATTACTTAAAGCTGAGGACCATATTTTAGAAATTGGCAGTGGGACAGGGCAGCATGCGTGTTATTTTACTGAGCAGGATCAGAGTTTAGTCTGGCAGTGTAGTGATATCTCTGATAATATGCCCTCACTTACAAAACACATCAACGATCAAGAATCCAACCAACTTTTGCCTCCTATATGTCTGAACGTATCAGCATATCTCTTTGCACAGCAAAAATATGATGTGGTATATTCCGCAAATGCATTGCATATTATGAGCTGGGACAATGCGCAATTGTTTCTAAACAATGTTGCACAAGCATTAAAGACAGATGGGGCTTTAGTTCTTTATGGCCCATATGCCTATAATGATCAGCCACTTTGTGAAAGCAATATGACCTTCGATAATTTTTTAAGAGCGCGTGATTCGCAAAGCGGTATTCGTAATTTTAATGAGGTGAATACAATATTACAATCGCATGGTTTTGTTCTTGAAATAGACGTTGCGATGCCTGCAAACAACAGACTTCTTATTTGGAAATTAATGTAACGCGGCTATTTTGGTAGTGTCACAAAAAATATTTTCACCCCAATATATGTGTGATTCGCAAAATTCAAGATACGCTATCGTATGTGTCGCGAATTCCTAATTTACGTGACAAATCATATAGTTGCTAATCTCCCATCCGTGATTATACGTTTAATTATGGATTCGCGACACACACCTGCTCGGCAATGAGCTTACGATCTTTTTCAGCGTCCTAGTTAAGATAATCATATTCGGTGGGCTTATAGAGTGATTTTGATAGGGTGGTTTTTCTACATTTCCTTGGGCCCATCAATAATACAATTTTCAGGCGTATATCATTGTAAGCCATTGATTTTAAATATCTATCCATCTGACTATTTTGACGCACATGCCAAGATGGACAAGACTTTTTTGGAATCCATGTCAAAATAGTCGAGCCTGGTACAGGCATAGGCCATCAACTAATGACAGCCTACAATCGTTCTTTATGGCAGTGATCATAGGTCAGTTCATTGAGGTCGGCGGTTACTTTTCCAGGAGATTTAACCATCAGGATCGTATCACTCAAGCGCATAAAGTCAGCTCTAAAATGCACGGAACTTTTAAGGACGAGGATATCAAACTGTTTTGGATCCAAGCTTAAATGCGTGAGCATCGCGCGATCGGCGGCTTGCATTTTACGTGAGCCTACAATAGCGCCAACACCATTACAGTCAAGGTAGGCCATTAAGCCACAATTGACTTCAAATCCTTCGTAATAGGAGCCAGGCGTTGCTTGGAATTGACCGTTTGATAATTTTTTAATAGTAAACGTACCTTTAAAGGGCGTGTCTGTTGCACCTTCTGATTTTTCGCCTAAGGCAATATCAATAGTGGCACCTTCGCCGGCCGTATGTGCTTGTTGCGCGACCGCTTCATCGAGAATCATCAGTACCACTGCATTTTTCACGTTACTGTCGATAAGTGCTTTGAAAACCCCCATCGTATCAGACGTACCGCCACCCCCTGAATTGTCTTGGGTGTCAGCAAAGATAATTGGTTTTTTATCGTGATGGCTATTGGCAAATTGAATCGCATCATTGGGCGCGTATAAATTAACTTTTATAGTGTGTTTGTCTTGGGTGATGCGCTTGATAACTTGGTCTGCAATGTCATCAGCCTGCTGTTGTGTATTTGCATACACGGCAACGGCTGGGCCAGCATCGGGGATATCCGATAGTCCAAAGCCAGGGGCAAGAGCAATGACAACATCATGCTCCCTTTCAAGTTGCGCAATATCGCTATAAATAGCTTTGAATGGCTCGATCAGCGTGCATTGTCCATTGAGTGAGACGATAAAATCGGCTTGTTTTAGAGATTTAAAGGATTTATTTGTGTGATTCAGTATCTTCGTTAATGCGTTAGTGGCACGTTGTCCCGTTTCAAACATATCAATATGTGGATAGGTTTTGTAAATACACATCTCGTTTGCATGGGTTAACATGTCTTGTGTTAAATTCGCATGAAAATCTAGCGCGATGACAATTGGTAATTCAAAACCAACGAGATTGCGTATGCGTTTCAGTAATTCACCTTCACCATCGTCGAGGTGTGAGGTGACCATAGCCCCGTGCAAATCTAAGAAAATACCATCGATATCAGGATTATTTTTAATGTCTTCCAAAAGCATCGTTACAATATGTTCATAAGCTTCTTCGGTGACTTTGCCGGAGGGTGATGCTGATGTCCATACGGAAGGAATGCAGTCAAACTCATGTTGTTCTGAATTTTGTAAGAAACCAGAAATGGGGATGTTACAGGACGTGCTGAAATTATCGAGTAAGGCCTGGTGTCGTGATAACCCAGGCCATTCATCAGCGATCTCAAAGGCTTCAAATGGCGTCAATACAGGTGAGAAGGTGTTGGTTTCGTGTTGAAACCCGCCGACAAGTATTTTTTTCATTCGGACACCTTTCCGTAGAGCGCACTTAAAAATAAACTGCGAAACGCTTGTTCATCACACTCACGCGGATTGCCACCGGTGGATGGATCCTTCATCGCTTGTTTAACGATATCATCGGTATGCGATTCATCTACATTCACAGAGGCGAGATCCATCGAAATATCAAATTGATGGTTTAATTCAGTGAGCCAGGCGACGATCGCATTAGCATCTTTTAAGTCCAAGTAACGTGCTAAGCGTGCTAGGCGTTCTTCAATGACGGGTTTATTAAAGGCTAATACATAAGGCATAAAAACGGCATTTAAATAACCATGATGCAAATCATAAATAGCACCAATGGGGTGTGATAATGAGTGTACGGCACCGAGTCCTTTTTGAAAGGCGGTGCCGCCCATCAGTGAGGCGGCCAATAAATTACTGCGTGCTTCAAGGTTGTTGCCGTCTTTAACCGCAATCGGTAACCATTGTTTAATTAGGCGCATGCCTTCAAGCGCGATGCCATCGGCCATGGGATGAAACCCTTTGGCGCAATAGGCTTCTAAATTATGTGCTAACGCATCCATTCCTGTTGCTGCTGTGAGTTTAGCGGGTAAGCTAACCGTCAGTTCAGGATCCGCAATAACGATATTGGGCATCATTTGCGGGTGAAAGATAAAGCGCTTGGAATGAAGCTCCTCGTCGATGATAATGGCGGCACGTCCTACTGCTGAGCCTGTGCCTGCGGTAGTAGGAACAGCAATAACGGGGGCAAATCCGTTCGGATCAAATTTTTTGAAGTTATCGCCAACATCTTCATATTCCCAAAGATCCAATTTTTGGCCGGTCATTACGGCAATAGTTTTGGCGCTATCGAGGGCGCTGCCGCCACCCATGGCGATGATGCCATCACAGCCATGGGTTTGATAGTGTTGTACACCGTCAATAATGTTTTGTTTGACAGGATTGGGTTTGATATCACAAAACAAGGTGTGTGGGGTATCGGCAAGGCGTTTGCGTATCACGTCAAATACAGGCTGTTTTACCAAGCCAGGATCACTTACAACCATAGGATTTGATATCTGCAGTTCATTGCACACATCAAGTAGTTCTTGAATGCGGCCGCAGCCAAAGCGAATAAGGGTGGGGTAACTCCAATTAGCGTTAGGTACCATGGGGGCTCCTGTTGGTGATTAATTTATATTAAAACTTTTAGCTTGTGTCAGTTGATCAAAACCCAAGGTAGATAAACTATAACCGTGCCCCGTCTCTTTAACGCCTGTCCAAGGTAGCGCAGGGTCCAGGTAATCACAGCGGTTAATATAAACGGTGCCTGTTTCAATTTGGCGGCCAAGTGCAATACCGGTTGCTTGATCGCGGGTCCAAATAGAAGCGGTAAGTCCGTAATCACTGTCATTCATGAGTTTAATGGCTTGTTCATCGTTATAGACTTTCATAATGCCAACGACAGGGCCAAAGGTTTCTTCGGTCATGACGCGCATATGGTGTGTCACATCATAGAGGACGTGCGGCTGTACATAATTCTCAGGTAATGTGGCGGTCGATTTATTTAAATTAGCTATTTTGGCGCCTTTTTCAATCGCATCATCAATTTGTTCGCGAATAAATTTCGCGGCGCTGGTGCGGACGACGGGACCCAAGTTAAACTCAGGATCAGTAGGGTTGCCCAATTTGTATTTTTCGACGTGTGCTGTAAATTCCGTGATGAATTTATCGTAGACATCATCGTGCACATAGATGCGTTCAACGCCGCAGCAGGATTGGCCTGAATTAAAAAATGAACCCTCTACTAAATTTTCAACAGTGGGGCTAAGATCGCAGTCTGCACGGACGTAGGCGGGGTCTTTACCACCTAACTCAAGGCCCAAGCCAATAAAGCGCTCGCTTGCTGCTTTTTGTACGGCGCGCCCGCCGGCAACTGAGCCTGTGAAAGCAACGTAGTTAATAGTAGGGTGAGCGATAATTGTAGCAGTAGCGTCATAATCGATATGTAAGTATTGAAATACGCCTTTAGGTAACTCGGCTGCCTCAAAGGCTGCAGCAAAACGTTCGGCACACAAGGGTGTTTGTGAGGAATGCTTTAAAATAACGGTATTGCCGGCGAGCAGTGCGGGGAATAGCGAATTAACGGCGGTGAGATAGGGGTAGTTCCACGGTGCGATCGTAAAGACAGTGCCCACAGGCTCGCGCGCTATAAAACGTTCATTGGCATTACGCTGAGGCGGCGTGGTGTCTTTGAGTGTTGTGTGGGCAATGCTGATCATGTAATTGGCGCGTTCGATGAGTCCTTTGATTTCGCCTGGCGCTTGCTTGATGGGTCGACCCATTTGCCAGGTAATTTCGTCGGCGATAGCATCTTTATGTTTTTCAAAATAAGTGAGCGCTTGTTGGCAGTAGGCAATACGTTTTTCAAGTGGTGTATTGCGCCATGCCGCTTGTGCTTCTTTAGCCTGATCTAAAGCGGATTCAATTTGTGCCTGAGTGGCATAGTCGCGCTCGACATAGACAGAGCCATCGACGGGACTGATGGTATTTAATTTACCGGACATGTGTTTTCCTTATTAAATAATCTCAAAGTAGCGCTTTAATTGCCAGTCGGTAACGGCCATTTGATATTGGCGTGCTTCCCATTCTTTTAAGGCGCAATAGTTATCAACAAAATCGGCACCCCAGAGGTCTTGTGCATAGGTAGACTGTCGCAATGCGCTACTCGCTTCGGTTAAGTTCTTAGGTAATATAAACTTATCGTAGTCTTGGGTGTATGCATTACCGACCATGGGTTGATCCAGTTCAAGTTTATTCTCGATTCCATATAATCCGGATGCCAGTGCAGCCGCCATTGCGAGATGTGGGCTGGCATCGGCGCCTGGAATGCGGTATTCAACACGCTGTGATGAGGCAGAACCGGGCACGACACGTAAGGCGGTGGTGCGATTGTCAACGCCCCAGGTGGCGCTGGTTGGTGCCCAATGCCCGGGGACCAAGCGCGCAAATGAATTGATGTTGGGTGCGGATAACGACAATAATTCAGGCATCAGTGCTTGTTGCCCTGCCACAAAATGTTGCATGAGTTTGCTCATGTTGTGTGGTTGTGTGTCGTCATAAAAAACGGGCTTATTTTTTTGATCGCGTAGCGACATATGAATGTGTCCGCTATGGCCTTGTTGGATGGTGTTGTATTTTGCCATGAAGGTCGGTGTTAACAAATTTTGATGTAAAATTACTTTGGTGAATAATTTGAAAAGTGCGGCGTTATCGGCTGCCTTTGTAATGTCACCGTAGGTAATGGCCGCTTCCAGGACGCCGGGACCAATTTCAGTGTGCAAACATTCAATGTCTATGTCAGCACCACTCAGTTGCGTAAGTAAGTCGTCGTACAGATCGTGTGTTTGACTGCTGCGTAATACGGAATAGCCAAAATTCCCAGGCGTAAGCGGCGTGAGTTGTTTAAATCCTTTTTCGTAGAGGGAGTCGGGTGTTTCTTGAAACACTGAAAATTCGAACTCCATCGATCCCACTACATTAAAGCCCATCGCGGCGGCTTTATCGCAGGCTTTACGCAATTGTGCGCGGGAACATACCTGATCGTGTTTAGGCGCAAACTCACAAAGAAAAAATGCAGAGTCGGGCTCCCAGGGTAGAATGCGCATGCTCTCGGGAATAATGCGTAGTTCGGCATCGGGGTAGGCGGTGTGCCAGCCGGTGAATTTCATATTATCTATTAATTGATCATCTGAGTCAGAGCCGATAATCACATCACAGAAACCCATGCCATGCTCGAGGCATTTTAGAAATTTGGCCTGTGATAACACCTTGCCGCGGATAATGCCGTGGAGGTCAAAAATGCCGATTTTAATAAATTTGATATTATTTTCGGTTATATATTGAGCAGCATCCATTAGTCCTATCCTTTTGAGCTATAAAGTGGGACTTGCATGATAGCTTATCTGACAAGGTGTTTAAATGCCCGCGGTTATCATTTACAATGGCGGATTCATAAATGACCTATTTGATTGAGAATTGACCAGAATGTGGAAAACGACGATTCGTGCATTAGAATGCCAATTTGGGGGGGACTACTTAGATTGGCTCGTAAAGCCGTATAATTTATCAACGGCATTAAAGCGTGTCTGTACGCAATTATCCGTGCGCATTTTATACCAAGGACGCGATGTTTATTGTGACGATGAGTGTCAGGTGTTGCAGGATGATGCCTCAGCTCAGCACTGTTATGTGCGCCAAGTTATTTTGCAAGGGGATGACCGACCATTTTGTTTTGCGCGCATTGTGGCGCCATGGTCTGTTTACCAACAGTATCAACAACAATTCGATACATTGGATGGAAACTTATTAGGGAATACATTGCTCTATTCAAATTCAAATACGACACGCAGTCCATTTGAATATCAATGTATTGATAAGAGCCATGCTTATTATGCGTGCCTAGATTCAAATTTATCAGAGCCACTCCCTCAGGGGGAATCACTGGCAGCACGCCGTTCGATTTTTCATATGGATGGTGACTATCCGCTGCTCGTGAGTGAAGTGTTTATGCCGGATATACCTGCTTATCCATCACAACCCTGTATGGAGCGTGAAACCCAAAGGTATTGAATCGATGACGCTATCGTTAGAGCAAGCCAAAAAATATACCCACGATATCTTAGCGGTCCATTGGAGTAGTATGATGCAAAAATCAGCCATTGTTGTGCATTCTGGCGGTATGGACTCGTCGATTTGTTTGGCGTTAGCCATCCGTGAATTTGGTGAGGCGAATGTGTTGAGCATCTCTTTTCGCTATGATCAACGCCATGCCATTGAGCTTGAACGTTCCGCTAAAATTTGTGTGGATTGGAACGTAGATCATATTGAGCTGGATATTCCCTGTTTATCACAAATTACGCAAAACGCACTGACGGATCATCAGTTAACCGTTGATCATCAAAATACGAATCAGGTGCCCAATACATTGGTAGTAGGGCGTAATGGGTTGATGGCACGCCTTGCTGCGATTCATGCGGATTCACTGGGTGCTCATTGTATTTATCTTGGTGTGATCGAAGTAGAGTCTGCAAACTCTGGTTACCGTGATTGCAGTCGTGAGTATATGGATTTGATGCAACAAATCTTACGTCTGGATCTTGATAGCAATACGTTTGAAATTCGCACGCCCGTGGTCAAGATGACGAAATGCGAAACGCTTGAAGTAGCGTATGACATGGGTATGTTAGCGTATCTACTGGAAAACACTGTCACGTGTTATGAAGGTATTCCACATCAAGGTTGCGGTGACTGCCCAGCGTGCTATTTGCGCAATCAAGGCATCGACGAATTTAAAGCGGCACATCCTGATTTCAAATGTTCTTGGTAAATCTGGTGCTGCGGCTAACGCCGTCACGGAGGGTGCCATGCGCGACTCATACCTCAAACGCAAAGCCGCCAAGGGGCTAAGACGCAAAGGTTTTCTTGAGTTTAATTTGTGAAATTTATTATTAATTTAGATTAAATAAATATTATTAAATGATTATTCTTAAGGTTTAAACATTAAACTCAAGAAAACCTTTGCGTCTTAGCCCCTTGGCGGCTTTGCGCTTGAGGTATGAGTCGCGCGTGGCACCCTGGGTGACGGCGTTAGCCGCAGTGCTTTAAAAAATCCAACAACGGCAGTCCGTATGATTATTGATCGGGATGAGAGGATTCGAACTTCCGACCCCTGCCTCCCGAAGGCTGAGCTACACTCTGATTACTTCCTGTCATATCGTATGGTCGAATAGTGGTGCTGTCAAAGCGGCATCGTGATGATTTGCCTTGTTTGTTGCCTTATATGCTGCTATTACAGTGGCAAATATACCGGCAATAATTTTTCTACTATTTGATTAACCTGTTGTTTTTAAAAGAGTATTTTATGAAAAATACCGGCAATAAAATGAGCGTTTCTGCGATGGAACCTATGCTGCCTGCTGAAGGTGTCAGTCCTCAAGCTGCGGATTTAGCGGTCGAGCTGATGGCTAAAGCAAGTGCCTTAGAGACACGTTTAAATCCTGTAGTTGCTAATAGTATTTCTAACTTAGTACGTTCAATGAATTGCTATTATAGTAATTTGATTGAAGGTCATAATACGCACCCTCGTGATATTGAAAAAGCATTGGAGAATGATTTTTCCAAGGATAGCAACAAGCGTGAGCTGCAGTTAGAAGCAAAAGCGCATATTGCAGTGCAGTCGCTTATTGACAACAATCAAATGACATTCTCATTTTCAACCGAGTATCTTTTAGGGCTACATGAGGATTTTTGTGCGCAGCTGCCTGATGCATTGCTATGCGTGCCAAATCCAGATAGTGGTGAGATTGTTCAGGTTCAGCCAGGTGCATTTCGACAGCAGTGGATTCAGGTAGGTCGATATATTGCGCCAGGACCAGACGACATTCCGATGTTTTTGGATTGTTTTGAAGAAGCTTACAATAGTGATCATTTAACAAAAGTACAGCGCATTATTGCAGTTGGTGCATCGCACCATCGTTTTTTATGGATCCATCCATTTTTAGATGGAAATGGTGGTGTGGTACGATTATTTTCGCATGCATTTTTACGTGAACTTGGCATTTGTTCAGGACTTTGGTCGATTGCAAGAGGGTTAGCGCGAAATGCAACTTCCTATAAAGCAGCATTAGCTGATGCTGATAGTCCTCGCCGAGGTGATTTTGATGGACGTGGTGCATTGTCGGCACGAGGGCTTGAAGATTTTTGTACGTTTTTTTTGAATACGTGCTTGGATCAAGTGCTATATATGGATACATTAATTGAGCCGACTGAACTAATGCGACGAATAGCACTGTATGTCGAAGATGAGCAAAGCAAAGGAAATTTACCGAAGGGAAGTTTGGCTGTGCTAAAGGAGGCATTTTTCTCTGGGGAAATCGCGCGTGGCCAAATTGCGACTATTACGGGATATAAAGAACGCCAAGCGAGAACAGTGCTCAATACGTTACTAAAAAATAAGCTTCTTATGTCGGATACCCCACGAGGACCTGTGCGGTTAAATTTTCCATTGGATGTTGTTGAACGTTGGCTGCCTCAGTTATACCCGCTTTAAAATTCTCGAGTAACGACAAAGTCCAGTAATTGTTCAAGCGCATTACGATAAGCGCTGTGGTTAAGCTGTGTGAGTGCTTGTTTGGCGGTATCAATATGTGTTTGAGTTTTTGCAATGCAGTAGTCAAAGGCGTTGCAGTCGTACATGGCTTGAATGATAACGTCAATGTGTTCTTTGGAGCCTTGCTTAACGGATGTCTCAATGCATTGCTTCATAGCAGGCGTGGTGTGTTGTAGCGTGTAAATCAATGGCAGTGTTACTTTGCCTTCCGCTAAATCATCGCCGACATTTTTACCCATTTTTTCAGCGCTGGATTGATAATCTAATACGTCGTCAATGATTTGAAAGGCATAGCCAATATGCAGGCCATAAGTAGCGGCAGCTTGGTGGATGGGCTTGGCGCTTGAGCCAAGCATAGCGCCAATCTCACAGGCTGATTCAAAAAGTTTAGCCGTCTTTCGTTCAATCACTTGGTAGTAAGCTTTTTCGTTTGTGTCGGGGTCGTTGCAATTCATCAGTTGCAGCACTTCCCCTTCAGCGATGGCATTTGTTGTATTGGCAAGTACCTGCATGACCGGCACATTACTGCGGCGGGTTAATATTTGAAAAGAACGCGAATAGAGAAAGTCACCTACCAGTACACTGGCTTGATTGCCATACAAGGCATTAGCTGTGTCTTTACCGCGACGCAGTAGTGAGCCGTCAATTACATCGTCATGGAGTAAGGTGGCAGTGTGGACGAATTCAATAATAGCCGCCAGCTCAAGGTGCTCGGATTTTCCGGTATAGCCACTGGCCAAGGCGCATAACAAAACGATCAGTGGGCGTAAGCGTTTACCGCCACTAGTGATGATGTGCTTGGTGATGACTTGAATCAGAGCGATATCAGAATGCAGCTCATTTAAAATTAATTGGTCAAGGTGTTGTAAGTCGATCGCCACTGGCTGGCGGATAGCGCTCAGCAGATCGCGTTGGGAAATGGCTGTATTCTCAGAAAGTTGCATGCGGACATGCTAGGTGTCTCGGCCTCAGATGTCAAACCGTTTATGCGGTGACGGGTACTTCAAGTGTCTTAACGTCATGAAGAATAGCGTTTGTCGCAGCATCATTAAATCGATCATTTGCAAGCAAATCTTCGAGCGTCACCATCTGTTGCTCTTCAATATGGTTAACTGCTTGATTTCTTAGGATGCTTCTCAGCTGTTGGCGCAGATATTGCTCTTTTTCGGCAAGATCCAAGTCAGCTTGTTCTACCTCACTGAAAAGATTGATCGTTTCAATCCGTGTATTTGTTGGGATATTCCACAATGAATCTTTTAGAATACGAGATTCGAATAAATCGTGCAGCTTGTTAAATGACATAATGACGCCCCTTCCGTTGTAATATGTGGATTATTTAAACACAGCAAGCTTAAGAAATTCTTAATTTTAGTCAATATTGCTGTGTTTGGCGTCCACCCCTATTTTTTCAATGGGATACCTTTCTGTTTTAACAATTTTAAGATCTTAGGTAAAGCTTTTTCACCTGCTTTTACTCCAACGTCATACATGCGATGTTTGGCGCTCCAATCAAAGGTGCCCACATTGCCAACTTTAGGACGGATAATAACGTCGGCTTGACGCTCGGTGTACTTCGCAAGTTCGAGCCATGAGATCGCAAAGCCACGTTTGTAAATACCGTAGAACGACCAGGGCATTTTCTTAGGGAGTTCTTGGTCGATGTTAATCGCGATAATAAGCTTGGGGTGATAGCGTTGGACTAGGTTCACCGGAACGGGATCTACCATGCAGCCATCCACAAGGATGTGACCGTAAAGGTGCGGTGGGCGCACGGCACCGGGCATCGCACCGGATGCGAGTACGGCTGGGGCTATTGGGCCACTTTGGATAGGATAGAGTTTGCCAGCTCTTAAGTCTGTTGTAGCGACAATAAATTTAAGTTTCGCTTGGCGGAAGGTTTTAGCGCGCATGTGCTTTAAGAGAAATTTTTCAAGGCGGTAGCCTTCGATAGGGCCTTTGAAACTGGGAAAATTGCCAATGTCAGCAACGTCCCATAAGCTGGCACTCATCAATGCCTTTTTGGCCTCATCGGCGTCGCCATTATCGGCATACAAGGCGCCAACCACGGATCCTGCGCTTGATCCGGAAACGATATCAACCGGAACACCGGCTTTTTGCAAGACTTCGAGCACGCCAATATGCGCAAAGCCTTTGGCACCACCGCCGCCCAGCACCACGGCAACACGTGGTTGTTTGGTCATTGGCGCGGGTGCGGGTGCTTGTTGTGGAATATTAATGTTCGGGCGAAAACCAGCGCAAGCGGTTAAATAACCTGAAATAACAAGCAGTAAGATAGATAGTGCCGCGATACGAATTTTCATGGTGAACCCCTCAATACGATAAGCATGAAATATAGCGATATTCGCCTAAAAAGTCATCAACTTATTGTCCTCATAGCAGAATCAATTGTTAATGAATCTTGAAGAATCGACTTTCCAAGCGGCAATGAATGGGTTTGGTCGATACGCGTTGGCAACCCGCCTTAAAATTGGTGAGGTTACAGTAGCGCTTGGTGCCCATCAGTTTAATCACGTCTTCTGCGGTCGAGCTGGCATTGACAAAGTGAGTAGGTGCCGGGAATTTTTTCGAGTGGAAGTAGATATAGCCACAGGAAATATGCTCGGCAACGGTTTGAACTTTTTTATTCGCATTTTTAAGAAAGGCCGGGCAAATGCGTAAATAAGCCGATAAGTTTTCAAGAGGTTTATTACGATCGCCCGTAGGCCATTCGCTGAGTTTCGTCGTGCGATAAATAGAAAATCCGAGTTTGGGATTCTCTTTTAGGAAATGGCTGGCGACTTGGTAATTATAGTCTGCTGCAGAATCATTGCCGCCACCCACATCAAGATGATGGAGACCCGGTGTGAAATACGGGTCGAGTAAAATAAGCTGTGAGGGCTGAGGTACATGATGGTTATTACTGATGTATCCAGTGAGTTGAACCGCTAGTTGTGTGCCGAGTGATTGTCCGGAAATGCGAATACGCTGGTTATAACCCTTGGGAAATGCATTAATATAAGCTTCATAAGCGAGTTGACGCACACTTTGTTGGTAGCCATGTGAATCAAGTGGAAGCCCAATACAGTTCTTTTTACCACGATAACAAAATTGAGAATGTCCCTTGCTATCGAGGTATGCCCAGCGCATACCTGCTTTATTTTTACTGGAATAAATTTTCATTTCAGGCCAGGTGATAGCGCGGACGAAATCAGAGATACCTTTACCTTGTACGTCGTCTGCGAATTGATTCCAGTAAAACATGCCGACGTTCCAGCCTTTCCAGCCATTGGCTGTGTTGATGACCGCAAGTTGTTTGTTGTTCGCCAGTAAATAGGAATAGCAAAAGTCGATACGTTTACGCTTAGCCGTTAACGTAGGTTGGTCGCCGTGAATAAAGAGCAGCGTAGGTTTGTTGGGATCAAAGAAGCCTTTCTTCTCGAGTAATTTAATATAGTTGTTACGCGCTTGTTTGAGAGACGCTCCCTTAGGCAGTTTATTAATCGTGCCATCTGAGAATTGATGTGCCAGGGACGGTGGGGTGAAGGCGCGCATGGCTTTTTCATCACCAT
>NVSS01000194.1 GCA_002732805.1 Coxiella sp. (in: g-proteobacteria) | reverse complement strand
ACTGATATAACGTGTCTCAGTACTATTCCGCCCAAACTTCCACTTGGTGCTACCTGCATTCAAATATTTATCTATTTCTTCATTTAAATTACTCGCCGCACGAAATGCAGCTGCGCGCAATTGATCGGCGGGTGAGGCGGCGCGT
Organism: Coxiella sp. (in: g-proteobacteria); assembly: GCA_002732805.1. Classification (GTDB taxonomy): domain Bacteria; phylum Pseudomonadota; class Gammaproteobacteria; order Coxiellales; family Coxiellaceae. The sequence continues at coordinate 4,864 of NVSS01000194.1, read as the reverse complement.
TTAACAAATTTTCCATAGTTTATGGTGTTTTTAACTAAACGTAACTGTTGCGCTTGAGGATTCTCTGGTTGTGCATTCGCAATGTCTTGGGCAGACCTACATAATGCCCGCTCTACCCGCTTTGAAATTATTTTAGAAACTTGTTTGTCAAACTTCCCTGAGGGAATGTTGACACTAGCCAATCGACGCTCCATGAGAGAATCATTCTCAATAGAGAGGCCGGACATTATGGTTACCGGTACCTCATATTGTCCACTTGTCGACGAACGCCTCGACGAACTCCTGTTGGGGTTTTCAATCTCAGTATTTAAGACTGATATTCCTTTTAATATAAAACGAATTTCTTGAGTTTCTTCATCAAAATATATCAAGCGCTCTGCTATACCACTATCCTTAGCCTTTATTTGATTCATAACAATGACGCTGGTGTCATCACCAGATGTTTCCTCATAATTAAATCGTGCACTCAAAAATGACGAAAATTCATCATTATACTGCTGCATTATCCATAATTTAATCTGCGCCTTATTATCTGCGCCACTCCGCTTGTACGAGTCAGGTAATAAGTCATAAAAAGAATCAATTTTCGACGTAATATCCTCAGGCTTTGCAGGATTTGCAGGATTTTCTTCAATCTTTTCCTTATAAAAGTTTTTCGACTCCTTATCACCTCGAATGTGAATAGCATAACCTTTACGTTCAACCATGGCAGATAGATCCAACGTTTTCTTATATATATCAGCCATATTATCTGCAACTACATGATAACGTTGCGGCCCAACTCTATAATCGTAATAATCAACCTCAACCTCAGCCACATAATCTAATGCTTTTTCAATACGTGCTTGAGATTTTTCAATACCTGTTTGAAGATTTTCAAGACCATATAAGAATCGTAATGATAGGCCGCGCGCTTGACGGCGGTCTTCTTCTATTAACAGTTGACGAGCAATCATTTGATCAGCTGTATCAGGACAGAGAACAAGCTGAGCTTCCTCCATTTTGGCACTATTCTCCCTCAAAACATTAACAACGTCCCATTCATCTTTATTTACAGCCACATTAGTAACCGACGCTAAGGCATGTCTCATATCTGCCTCAACAAGATGCACACAATTTTTATATTTGAGCTTGCGCCTCAACTCCTCTAGCTCACTCACAGCAGAACATTCTAGCTTTGCACCTTTTTCTTTAAGCGTATTAAAAACTGCATGTACCTTGCAAAGGCTCACATTTGATGATGCTGCCTCAGAGGCTAATCTTTGTTGAATTTGTGTGCGAGATACATCTGGATTAGCTAACAACTCAGTTATTGATCGACTTGACTCTTTATATTCTCTCATTAACTCACAAATCGCATTCCAACATTCGGATTTATACGGCGTAATCAACTCCTTCTGAGATACACCCTCTATAGAGGTTAATATCTCTTGATAGGAAACAAACCATTTATCAAATCTATTTTCATCCAGTTGCTGATCATCGTTAAGCATGGAGACAAAAACATACTCACGAAATAAAACACGCTGCAAGGTATCTCGAATTTCATTTAGGTAACTTCCAAATTTCTTTTTATATTTCTTTTTATATTTCTCTTCAGATTCGTTTTTAGATTTCTTTTTAAATTCAAATTTGTTTGTTTCAACCCAATCCTTAATATGATTAACTAACGCCTCATGAGTTTTATTAATATCAACACCGAGCTTGCGATACATTCTCAATAAAGTGAATACATATTTTTCACCAATTTGTTCAGATATAGATGGTCTTAGCTTGTCTTCTTTAAACGCTATCGTTTCAGCAACTTTATTCAATGATCCAGCGTCGACATATTTATCTAATGCGGGAGCTGTCATAGATTCGCCTTTGGGCCAAGGAACTAGATCATCAGACCCAATCTTCACGCCATTTTGCGCTTTTATTTCAATTTCTTTGCGATCTTCGGCTTCAAGAACGTTATCTTTATTAACTATAAATTCTTGTGATACAAAGCCCTTACAAAATTTGTACAAGGGTGAGCTTTTAGGTAGCAGATGCATTAACTTTAACTCATCAGCACGACTCGTTAGAATAATTAGGCTCTTATCAGCAACAAGTGAAATATCGTAAGACACCGCCGCCCCTTTTAACGCCACTTTTGATTGCAAATCTAGTAATCTAGTATTTAGCCTTTGTGTGTTTCCTTCCATCAGTGTGCAAAGCCGCTGATACTGTTCCTTATTTTCAATGCCCAAAAGCTGAACTAAAGCAACGCGACGCGAAAACCAATCCAATTTTCCAATAAATTCCCATTTAGATGGCTTAATTTTCACCCCATTTATTGAAATAATACCGTTGGACCCATCTCTGATTACATCTCTCCAGAAATCAGAATTAAGTAAATAGCGACCCCCGGCACAGTCAAAAGAACCGCCACTAAAAACAAAATCAGAAGTCGGTGAAATTTCTTCTTTAACCCTGACAACCCGTTCTTGTTCTTTCATATCTACCCCCAACCTACTCATGTAACACTACTTAGCAATATACCAAATGAATATTAACAAAATATTAATAAGTCATAAGTGGTTGAAACAATTTAAAATTAACTAATGTACTGAAATATAATAACTTATTATGAATCTGCGCAGCAGATGCAACATGAAATGTATCAACTAAGTAACTAAATTTTACATAAAATACTCATTAAACCTGTCATAGGGGTGTTTTGACCACGCCCGCCAAAACCGATATTTGGCTTTAGTCAGTCTATTTACGCTCTAATAACGATCAATTAATGACACTTTTGGACCGCTTTTTGACCTGGACCCTAAGTAACCACTGATTGATATGTATCAAACAATCATTAGATTCCGTCAACAGTAGTAGGCTACATAGGCTCCGCATGATAATATTTCCATAATTATTTATGGGGAAATAAATGCGACCAACAATGGAAAGATCTTTCAAACACATGGAGTCATCTACCCCGCAGCTAACTCTACGTGAAGAGCTTCTCAATCATCTTCGCAAGGCTGCCTTAAAAAAAGGGCAGCTCGTCAAACTCGCATTGGAGCGCTATGGTGATGAGCTACGATCGGCTTCGGGCGACAAGGTTTGGGGTATCGAAGGACTACTCAACGACCCTGTGGCCAAGGCAGATGCCGATAAACTAGAAAAACAAGTTATTGGAGTAATTGCATCACGTTTAGGTCGCAAATTCGACGCACTATTCGCGGAGTTACGTGTAGCACTCGCAGCACCGCATATATACCACAGGAAAGGTAAATTTGACGAAATTGCGGAGTTGTATTTATCACTTCAATCTGCAGATACCAATCCTGAGCTTATAGCAATACTTAGAGGTGATATTGGACGGGATTTTGGTCTGCAATTTTTGCTAACTCAAGCAACCAGTCCCGGCACCTTTCAATCACCAACTACACCATCACGACTGGCATTCGAACATCAGGACGTTGTATGGGACCATGATTTCCGAGTTGAGGGTAAACATTCCTATCGACACCCTCTAGAAGTACTTAGTGGTAACTATTTCATGACACAGTGCAGACCCCTGTTTAGGTTGACGTTTAAATTACAATCAGCGCGTAACTATTTCTACAAAGGGCATACGGATCAGGCCCTATCATCACTGCAAACTGCACGCGAATGCTGGCGCGCTCTTCCGGAGGTTATACGTAGTAGCATTGATGTTTCTCCAGTTATGTTCTCCATCCTGTCACAGAAAACCTCAATCGATGAAGCAAACTTTGGACTTTATTTTGATGATATTGCAGCAACTGTCAAAAAATGCCGCCCACACATATTCGAACACCTTCAGAAATCACTAGCTCTTAACGACTTAGAAGCAATTTATGCAAAAATAATAATGAACCAATCTGAAATTATTTATCTCGATCATATAACCGACAAGCGAAATCTCGATCAAGCTGAGCTTTTTAACGTAATCCCACGTATACATAGTTTGATTACGGATCAACTAGAACTTGCAAACAAAGCTGTTGAGCATCATCCAGGAGCCGGCCATTTTATGCAAGGTTATATCCTTTGTTATCTAGCTCGATTTTTGTTTTTACTTGATAGATTGCCCATTGACCGTTTCAACTGCGATACATTTTTTAGAGCTCATCCTGAAATACGGGACACATTCACCGGAAACTCCCTCGAAAATCGTGGCCAGGGTACTGTACCTGCCTGTGCTCAAGTATATATGGAACGTGCATGTAAGGACCTCAAATTTGCAGACGTCAATCGATCTGCCTGTCACCGCGCCGAAACTAACTGCTTTTCACCATCACCCGAAGGCTTTGATGGCTGCGCACTGTTTGAGCCGGATGAACCCTCAACATCGCTTAAGCAATTACTCAAATACTACCAAGGCCAACGGGCAAAACTCACAGCACTGGTTGAGAGAGATCACCAACAGTTCCATGGCCGGCGGTGATTTTGGGTGAGTAAGCCAAGGCACTTCCTCCCTGGCTTCTCGCAGAACGCTACGTGAACCTCTCGACTCAGACCGCTCCCATTAAACAAACTCTCCAGTCATACCTGCTCGCCAATGTGCAAACAACTGCGGCTCTTTCAGCGCAATTTTGCGCAAAAATTTCGCCGCCTTTGTTTTGCTTCGTCCAAGTCCTTTGTACTTTGTACTTTGTACTTTTTCACGTTTTATCAAAACTGAGCCACATACGCATATAAAGACTCTATTCTAAGTGTTTTCACGCTTCCATACCAGCCATTGTTTCAAACTCCTGAAATCTAGGCGCAAAGCCATGGCGCCGTTGTGATTGTGTTTTATTTTTCATTCGGAAAAACTGTTTGATCTCTTCAAAGACCGTGCAAAAGATCATGGCGCACCAACTATCTT
>NVSS01000193.1 GCA_002732805.1 Coxiella sp. (in: g-proteobacteria) | reverse complement strand
AATTACGCCAAGCAATTGCCATTGCCGTCGATTATGAAGAATTCATCTCTATCTTCCGTAATGGTCGTGGTAAAGCAGCACAAGGCCCGTTGCCTGTCGGCATCTTTGGCTATACCAAAGGTCCGTCAGGCATTAATGATGTCGTTTATGTTTGGCAACACGGCAGAGCGACGCGTAAACCGATTGCGGTAGCGAAGCAATTGCTTAAAGAGGCCGGCTACCCTAATGGCATCAACCCTAAAACAGGCGCGCCCTTGCTATTAACGTTTGCTGCTGTCGGTAATAGCCCCGATGATAAAGCGCGCTTTAATTGGCTGCGTAAGCAGTTTGCTAAAATAGGACTGAAACTAAATATTGAAACAACCCAATACAATCAATTTCAGAAAAAAATTCGTACTGGCAATGCGCAGATATTTGATTGGGGCTGGATGGCCGACTACCCGGATCCTGAGAATTTCTTGTTTTTACTTTATGGACCTAACGGCAAAGTCAAACACGGCGGCGAAAATGCAACCAATTATAACAACAAAAAATTTGATGTCTTGTTTAATCAAATCAAAAACATGCCCAATGGCCCTGCCCGTCAGCAAAAAATAAACGACGCACTAAAAATAGTCCGTCATGACAGCCCTTGGTTATGGGGCTTTCACCCGATTGATTTTAAATTAATACACCAGTGGAATAATGACGGCAAACCCAATGTTATCGCCAATAATCTGCTCAAATACAAATTCTCGGATGGCGAACAACGCGCTCAATTACAAAAAAAATGGAATAAGCCTATAACATGGCCCTTGTTGGTATTTATAGGTATTGTCCTTGTTCTGTTATTACCTCTGGTGATTGCCTATCTTGTGCGCCAACGTCGCAGTTCAATTAAGCGAGGTGACACATGATTATTTATATCATCAGGCGCTTACTGTATGCCGTACCTATTTTAATAGGGGTTAATTTAATTACATTTGGTCTATTTTTCATGGTCAACACCCCGGATGACATGGCACGTATGCACCTGGGTCAGAAACACATTACCCAACAAACAGTCGACCAATGGAAACAGGCGCATGGTTATGACAAACCACTTTTTTACAATGACAAGCAACACGGATTTAAAAAAGTCAGTGATACGTTATTTTATACGAAATCCCTCGAACTCTTTACTTTTCATTTTGGGCAATCCATTCAGGGACGTAATATCAGCTATGATATATTTCAACGTATGTGGCCAAGCCTCGCCATTGCCGTGCCCACCTTAATACTCGGCTTAATGATTAATATTACCTTTGCACTCTTGATTGCCTTATTCCGTGGCTCTGTTTTTGATACGGCCGGTGTCTTTGTCTGTGTCATGTTAATGTCGATATCCAGTTTATTTTATATCATCATAGGCCAATTTTTATTTGCTAAAGTGCTACGTCTGGTACCCATTTCAGGCTACCAAGGGGGCATTGAGGCTATTAAATTTGTGATTTTACCCGTGAGTATCGGCATTATCAGTGGCATTGGTATGGGCACGCGCTGGTACCGCACCATTTTTCTCGAAGAAATTAATAAAGATTACGTGCGCACCGCACGTGCTAAGGGCTTATCTGAACTTAAGATCTTATTCAAACACGTCTTAAAAAACGCGATGATCCCCATCTTAACCGGCGTGGTCGTCGTCATCCCAACACTCTTCATGGGCAGTTTAATACTCGAATCCTTCTTTGGCATTCCTGGCCTCGGCAGTTACACCATTGATGCCATACAACAACAGGATTTTGATATCGTACGTGTCATGGTATTCATTGGTACGCTACTCTATGTCGCCGGACTTATTTTAACGGATATTTCCTATTCACTCGTCGACCCACGTATTCGCATGGGGAGCCGCCAATGACCCAAATACACCTGGCCATGCTTACCACCGACTGGATTTTGTGGGCACTGTTTGTACTGGGCATCGCTTATGCCTTCTGGGCACACGCGAAACGACACCTACGTGAGGCATGGGCTTATGTGTTTACCAAACCACTGGGCATGATGGCGATCGTCATCTTGTCCGTATTCATTAGCATTGGCTTACTCGACTCCATCCATTTCAACATCAAATACATTAATGCAGCCGGCCAACAAACGAACGCACAAATTAAATCACTCTTGGACATTATCGTTGACCCGCTGGGACAACAGCATGAAAAAACGTACTCCGCTCCTTTTGCCAAACACCTCTATAATAAATCCATCATTACTCTGCCCAACGGCCAAGAAAAACGGGGCTATGCACCACTAAAAAACATCAACGCAGATCGTGACATTGGAATACGCTGCTTAATTGGCTTTGCTTGCGGCATCGTCAGCTTTATCCTAATCACGTTCCCGCCTATTTTCTATATCAAACGGCGCCGCCCCAATACAAAAGTCGCATGGCGTTCGTTTTTAATTACCTTTGGCATACTGTGGGTTATCGTATGGATGGTCGCCTTTACCGCCACCAGCTATCACATATTAGGCACGGATAAAGTTGGGCGTGATGTATTCTATGAATCAATCAATAGTATTCGCACCGGCTTATTAATTGGCACGCTCGCTACGTTAGTGATGTTGCCGTTTGCATTAATACTCGGCACCATGGCCGGCTATTTCCAAGGCTGGATCGATGATGTTATTCAATATACTTACACCACCTTAAGCTCGATACCGGGCGTCTTATTAATTTCAGCCGCCATCCTGGTCATTCAAGTTTATATATCAAATCATCCAGCCGCTTTTGCCACATTACGTGATCGGGCTGACGCACGCTTATTAGCACTGTGTATTATTTTAGGCATCACCAGCTGGGCCAGCTTATGCCGCTTATTGCGCGCCGAAACATTAAAAATACGTGAGCTTGGCTATATACGTTCTGCACAAGCCCTCGGCGTGCGCTCGTTCACGACCATCATGCGGCATATCATTCCAAATGTGATGCATATTGTGTTGATCACTGTTGTTTTGGACTTTAGTAACTTAGTACTCGCCGAAGCAGTGCTCTCCTACGTCGGTGTTGGTGTCGACCCCACCACCATCAGCTGGGGTAATATGATTAATGCCTCACGCCTAGAGCTCGCACGTGAACCGATCGTGTGGTGGCCACTCGCCGCTGCATTGATTTTAATGTTTGTATTAATTCTCGCCGCTAATATTTTTTCAGATACGGTACGTGATGCATTTGACCCTAAAATAGCGAATGATTGATGCCTAAAGCCACTAAAAAATTATTGTCTGTCTCCCACCTATCCGTTCGCTTTGATAAACAGCTGGCCGTTGATGATTTGTCATTTGATATCTATGAAAATGAAATAGTGGGCCTCGTCGGCGAATCCGGCAGTGGCAAAACCGTCAGTGCGCTTGCCGCTATGCAATTGCTACCCGATAACGCCACGGTTTCTGAAAATAGTCGTATTATCTATCAAGATAAAGACCTACTCGATCAATCAGAAAAAAATATGCGTGCCATTCGAGGCAGCGAAATCAGCATTATCTTTCAAGATGCGATGACCGCCTTTAACCCTGTATTTACCATTGGCAATCAGATTATTGAATCGATTCGTTCACACCATCGGTGCCGAAAAAAAATAGCGCTGCAAGAAGCGCGCCATCTACTCGATGAAGTAGGCATAAAAGATCCTGATCAATGCCTTAAATCCTATCCGCATCAACTCTCAGGCGGCATGCTACAACGTGCCATGATTGCCATGGCGCTCGCCAGCAAACCACGCTTACTCATTGCTGATGAACCCACTACAGCACTTGATGTGACAATTCAAGCTCAGGTTATCGATCTTATAAAAGAAATCAAAGCCAAGCATGCCAGTGACGGCATGGGTGTTTTATTTATTAGCCATGACCTTGGCCTTGTATCTCAACTGTGTGATCGTGTCATTGTATTAAAAGAAGGAATCAAAGTAGAACAAAACACCTGTCGTGAATTTTTTGCTAACCCTCAACATGACTATAGTCGCCAATTATTAGCTTCTTTACCCAGCTTAACGCCTAAACTCACGGCAACTCATGACACCCCTACGTTACTTGAAACGGATAACCTCAGCGTCTACTTCCCTATTCGCCGTGGTGCATTGCGCTTAAAACAGGGTGATGTTAAAGCGGTTGACGGGGTGAATTTAAAAGTTCCCAAGGGTGAAACGTTAGCGCTCGTTGGCGAATCAGGCTCAGGGAAATCAACGACCGCCTATGCTATTTTACGATTATTAAATATCACATCAGGCCAAATCCTTTACAATAAAACGCCCTTACAAAATTTGTCGCAACACAAGTACCACCCCTATCGTCGCGATATTCAAATTATATTCCAAGATCCTTATGCGGCACTCAACCCGCGACGCCTTATTGGCGACAGTATCGCCGAGGGCATACTCACACAAAAAATTGTGCGCTCTAAAAAAGAAGCCGATGAATTGGTTGATGAACTACTCTTAAAAGTCGAACTTACCCCCGATATGAAATACCGTTATCCCCATGAGTTTTCAGGCGGTCAAAAGCAACGCATCTGCATTGCACGCGCGCTAGGTTTGAAGCCTAAATTACTGGTGCTTGACGAACCGACCAGCGCTCTTGATGTATCCATTCAAGCACAAATACTACAGCTACTGATAAAGTTGCAACAAGAACATGGGATGAGCTATTTACTGATCACACATAACCTGGGTGTCGTTGCCGAAATGTCGCATCATATTGCGGTGATGTATCAAGGTAAGATTGTAGAGCACGGCACTACCCAAGCAATTCTAAATAATCCAACGCACCCTTACACCAAACAATTACTCGCCGCCATTCCCAAAGTGGGGTCAGACCAGACCTAATTCACAGTTCACCCCTTTTTTCAATTAGTTAGCGAGCAAGTTAGGTTTGATAGTGTTAAACCTAACTCAAGATGTAATATCACAGTAAGCGAATGGCCCTATCCAATAAAAGTTAGGTTTAACACTATCAAACCTAACTTGCTCGCTAACTAATTGAAAAAAGGGGTGAACTGTGAATTAGGTCTGGTCTGACCCCAC